>JACQDI010000907.1 GCA_016201195.1 Acidobacteriota bacterium
ATCGAAGACACCCTGGCCGACCTGGCTCGCTCGCTAACCGCCGCGCAACCCCTGCCACCCGGTTTGATTCATCCCGATTTTCGCGGCACGCCGCTCGGGGCCTCCCAAGAGAAGCTCGTGCGAAGCAAGGGGGGGCTGGAGGTGTTTGGAGGCGCGCCCTCCCGAGATTTCATCATCACAGCAGCGGGCTTCGAAGCGGAGCTGCGCGCCCTGCTCGCCGGCTTCACCGTCGTCGATTGGGCCAAGTTCAAGGTAACCGGCATCGAGGGGACCCGCACGCAGGTCCTGTTTCAGATCGCGGGAAGCGCCGCAGACCGCTCGCGCCGGCAGATTCGCGTGGAGTGGAGCTGCGAGTGGCGCAAGGCCGTGGAGGGAAAGTGGCAACTGGCAAGGCTCGAGAGCGGGCCGATCAGCCGCAGCGCCGGCCGGGGTCCCCTGTTCACCGACGTCTCGGAGGCGGCCCTCGGATCGAATCCCTCCTATCGGGACCAGTTGACTCTGGGCGTGGAGGTCTGGCGCCGCCGCATGGACGCCGCCACCGGCATGGACATCTACGGCCACCAGGGCGTCGCGGTGGGCGATTTCGACGGCGACGGCCTGGAGGACTTTTACGTCTGCCAGCCCGGCGGGCTGCCCAACCGGCTCTTCCGCAACCTCGGAAACGGGCGCTTCGAGGAGGTGAGCGAAAAGGCGGGCGTGGACGTGTTGGATGCCACCTCCATGGCGCTGTTTGCCGACATCGACAACAACGGGACGCAGGACTTGATCCTCATCCTCTCGGCCGGGCAGCCGTTGCTGTTTCTGAACGACGCGCGCGGGCATTTCCGGCTCTCGCCCAACGCGTTTCCGCCGCGCGCCGCCGGTGGAGGCACGATGATGTCGGCGGCGCTGGCCGATTACGATCGCGACGGCTACCTCGACCTGTATGTGACCGCCTACAACTGGCCGGTCACCGCGGCGCAATTGCCTCGCCCTTATCACGACGCCACCAACGGCCCGCCCAACGTGATGTACCGCAATCGCGGCGGCGGCACGTTCGAAGACGTGACCGAAAAAACCGGCCTGAACCAGAACAACAATCGCTTCAGCTTCGCCTGCTCGTGGGGCGACTACGATCACGACGGCTGGCCCGACCTCTACGTGGCCAACGACTTTGGACGCAAGAATCTCTACCACAACAACCGCAACGGCACGTTCACCGACGTTGCCGCCGAGGCGGGCGTGGAGGACATCGGCGCCGGGATGAGCGCAGCCTGGGGCGACTACGACGGCGACGGCTGGGAAGACCTCTACGCGGGGAACATGTGGTCATCGGCCGGCCGCCGCGTCACGGCGCAGGACAACTTCAAGACCGGCCAGGCCCCGGCGCTCAAGGGCCTCTACCAGCGCCACGCCCGGGGCAATTCGTTGCTCCGCAACCTGGCCAACGGCCGCTTCGAGGACGTCACGCTCCGCGCCGGCGTGGAGATGGGCCGCTGGGCGTGGTGTTCCGATTTTCTCGATTTCGACAACGACGGCTACGAAGATCTCTACATCGCCAACGGCTTCATCAGCGGCGCCAAAGAGCGCGACCTTTGAAGCTTCTTCTGGCGGCACGTCGTGTCGCCCTCGCCTGAGAACGCGGCGCGCTCGAGTCGCTACGAAAATGGCTGGATCTCGATCAACCGCCTGATCCGCGAAGGCGAGGGATGGAGCGGGCACGAGCGCAAAGTCCTCTACTGGAACAACGGCGACGGAACGTTCTCCGATGTCTCGGGCGTGAGCGGCCTCGATTTTCCGGAAGACGGCCGCGCCTTCGCCGCTTTCGACTTCGACCAGGACGGCGATCTCGACTTGGTGCTGAAGAACCGCAATTCCCCCCAGTTGCGCCTGCTGCGTAACGACAGCCCGAACCAGCATCATTCCATCGCCTTCCGCCTGCACGGAACAAAATCCAACCGCGACGCCGTGGGCGCCCGGCTGGTCCTGGAAACCACCTCCGGCCGCCGCTTGGCCAAAACCGTCCGCTCCGGCTCCGGTTTCCTTTCCCAACCGACGCGCACCATCTATTTCGGTCTGGGCGAGGAGACCCGCATCCGCAAGCTCACCGTCTTCTGGCCCTCCACCCCACCACAGGAATTCGGCACGCTTCCAGTCGACCACCTCATGCAACTCACCGAAGGCCAACCGGAAACGAAAGCAGTTCCCTTCCGTCCGCGGAGCCGCGCTGCCGGCGCCAATCGTCAATCGTCAATCGCCCAATCGTCAATTCCGCCGGGCTTCTGGCTTACCGAGCCCCTCCCCGCACCGCCCTTTGCGCTGCGGAGTCTCGACGGCTCGCCGCGCACCCTCGAAAGCCTCCGCGGCAAGCGGGTGCTGCTGAACTTCTGGGCCACCTGGTGCGCCCCCTGCCAGGCCGAGCTGGCGGACTTTCAGAAACAGCAAAAGGACCTGGAGGCGCGCGGCCTGGTCCCCCTGCTGGTGTCGGTGGATGAACCGGGCGACGAAGCCAAGGTCCGCCGGTTCGTCCGCGACAGAGGCCTGCCCTTCCAGGTCCTGCTGGCCGACGAGGTCGTGGTGAAGGTTTACAGTGTCCTGGTTCGAAACCTGCTGGATCACGCCTCGGACCTGGTCGTGCCGATGACGTTTCTCCTCAATGAATCCGGAGAAATCGTCCGAGCCTATGCCGGGCGCACCTCGGTGGATCAGATCGGCAAGGACCTGGAGCGCTGGCCCGCGAATCGAGAAGAGCTGCTGCGCGGGGCGCTTCCCTTCTCCGGCCGCGCCTACGTCACCGACTTCCGGCGCAACTGGGCGCTGTTCGCCGATTCGTTCGCCCTGGCCGGATTCTCCGGCCAAGCCGTAAACTACTTGCAGTACATCACCAGAATCCAGCCGGAGTTCGCTGACGCCTTCGACCACCTGGGCCTCCTCCACGCGCGCCAGGGCCGCTGGCAGCAAGCCCTGGAGGCGCATCGCCGGGCGGAGGAGCTGGGATTGCCCGGCCCCGTAGTGCAGACTCACCTCGCAACAGCCCTGACCCAGCTCGGACGGCTCGCGGAGGCGGAGCTGGCAGCTTCTCGGGCGCTGGCCGCAGGACCCAGTGACGCGGACGCGCTGCGCGTCTGGGCCGCCGTTGTCTCCCGGCGCGGCAATCCTCAGAAGGCCCTCCCCGTTTTGCAGCGGGCGCTCGACCTCGACCCCGAAAACGCCGACGGCCACTACAACCTGGGCCTGCTCTATCAAAAACTGGGCCGCTCCGCCGACGCCCTCGCCGCCTTCCGCCACGTGGTATCACTGGACCCCGGCCACGCCGACGCCCTCAACACCCTGGGCGTCCTCTACGCGGAAAGCGGGGACCCCAGCCAGGCGATCGACTCCTTCGGCCGGGCGCTCCGGACCAAGCCGGCGTTCGCCCCAGCCCATCGCAACCTCGGTCTCGTCTACGCCCAGCAAGGCCGGCTCGGCGAGGCCGAGCAATCCCTGCGCGCCGCCTTGAAGCTGGAGCCGCGCTACGCCGAAGCGCTGAACGACCTGGGCGGGGTCTATCTCAAAGCCGGTCGCTTCCGCGAAGCTTTACCCTTGTTACAGCAGGCGCAGCGCGAAAAGCCCGACCTCGCCGAGGCCTACCTGAACGCCGCCCGAGCCCATCTCGCGCTCGGGGAGAAGCAGCTTGCCATCGCCGCCTTGCAAGCCCTGCTCCAGCGCCAGCCCAATCACGCCGCCGCCACCGACTGGCTGCAACGCTTGAGGCCGTAGGGCGACCCCGCTGAGCCTTACAAGAATTAACTTGAACAACCGCGCGAAATAGTACAAAATAGATGATCTTCAGTGGGATGGACAACTATGACCAAACTGCTTCTTCGCATTAGCGCAGCCTTGCTCTTGTTCCTGCTGCCAGCCGCCGCTCAAACCACGACCGGCTCGATCGTGGGAACGGTAACAGATCCCAGCGGCGGCGTGGTTTCCGGCGCCGGCGTGACGGTGACCAACATGGGCACCG
Organism: Acidobacteriota bacterium; assembly: GCA_016201195.1. GTDB lineage: Bacteria > Acidobacteriota > Terriglobia > Bryobacterales > JACQDG01 > JACQDI01. Next base: position 3,983 of record JACQDI010000907.1, read on the forward strand.
GTATCTCCGTCAAGACCAACACCGACTCGGCGGGCAACTACGTGGTAACGCCGCTGCTGGTCGGCCGCTATTCGGTCTCGGTGGAGGCAACCGGATTCAAGAAGGCGGTCGCCTCTGACATCACGGTCAACGTCCAGGACCGCGTCCGCGTCGACCTGACCCTGGAAGTCGGAGCCGTCGCGGAGACGGTCGAGGTGACCGGCGCCGCGCCGACGCTGCAAACCGACACTTCCTACCTGGGCCAGGTGGTCGACAGCCAGCGCATCATGGACCTCCCCCTGAACGGCCGTTACTTCACGCGGCTGGCCGTGCTGGCGCCCGGCACGGCGCCCACCCCGGCCGGCGCCCGCGACGAGAAGACCGGCGGCTTCAGCGCCAATGGCGTGCGCCCCTACCAGAACAACTACCTGCTCGACGGCATCGACAACAACAGCCTCTCCGAGGACCTGGTCAACGACGCAAGCTTCGTCCTAGGGCCTCCGCCGGACGCAATCGGGGAGTTCAGGGTTCAGACCAATTCCATGTCCGCCGAGTTTGGCCGCTCCGGCGGCGCGGTGATGAACGTCACCATCAAGTCAGGCACCAACGACTTTCACGGCACCTTCTTCGAGTTCCTGCGCAACAGCAAGCTCGACGCCAAGAACTACTTTGACGCCGGTGACCAGCCGATCCCGCCCTTCAAACTAAACCAGTTCGGGGCGAGCGGCGGCGGCCCGGTGCTGATCCCCGGCCTTTACAACGGCAAGAACAAAACGTTTTTCTTCGCCGATTACCAGGGCACTCGCATCCGTACCGGACGCACGTTTCTGGCTTCGGTTCCCATTGCTGCCTGGCGCAACGGCGACTTTAGCGGTTTTGACAAGATTTACGATCCCGCCACCACGGCCACCGTCGGCGGAAGAGCCACCCGCCAGCCCTTCGCCGGGAACATCGTGCCCGCGTCGCGGTTTGACACGCCGGCCAAGAAGCTCATCGATCAGTTCCCGCAGCCGAATACCAGGGGCGACAGGGATTCCTCCGGCGTCGCCAACAACCTGTTGACGAACCCCAGCGAGCCGGATGAGACCAATCACTTCGACGTCCGGATGGACCATCAGTTCTCGAACAAGGACACCTTCTTTGCCCGTTTCAGCTTCTCCAACCAGGACCTCACGCCTCCGTCGTCGATCCCCGCGCCGCTCGGCGGGGCTGACTTCGGCTCGGGCAACTTTCTGAACTACGCGCGCAATGCCGTGATCAGCGAAACCCATATCTTCACCCCGCGCACGATCAACGAGTTCCGCGCCGGCTACACCCGCAACCGCTCGTTGCGCTTGCAGTTCAACGCCGATCAGAACACGGCGGCGCAACTCGGCATTCCCGGCATTCCGTTCGCCTCCAACAACGGCGGCCTGCCGGCTTTCGACGTCAACGGTCTCAACAGCTTCGGCGGCGCGCAGTACCAGCCCACCGTCGAGATTTCCAATGTGATCCAGATCAGCGACAACCTGAGCCTGATCCGCGGCAAGCACACCTTCAAGCTCGGCGCGGAGATCAAGCCCCGCGTCAACTTCACCATTCTGCAACCGGAGTCGCCGCGCGGCTTTTTTGGCTTTTCGGGCGATTTCACCAAGGATCCTCAAAACGAAAACAGCACCGGTCTCGGGACCGCCGACTTCCTGCTGGGGGCCTTGAGCAGCGCAAACATCACGTCGTTTGTTGACAACACCTTCCAGCAGCCCGGCTACTTCTTCTACCTCCAGGACGATTGGAAGGTCACCCGCAAACTGACCCTCAACCTCGGCTTGCGCTATGACTTCGTTTTCGAGGCGCGGGAGAAATACGACGCCCAGGGCAGCTTCAACCTCTGGACCGGCGCTCTGGATATTGTGAAGGGGCGTAACGACCCGCTGCCGTCGAACTTCATCAAGCAGATCCCCATCAATCGCAACGCCCCGCGCGAGCTGGTCCCCAACGACAAGAACAACTTCGGTCCGCGCATCGGCTTCGCTTACAATATCCGCCCCAAGACCGTCATCCGCGGCGGCTACGGGATCTTCTACACCTCCTACGAGGCGGGGCCGTTGAGCATCCCCAATATGGGAAACAACCCGCCGTTCTTCCAAAAGGCGACCTTCGACGAGGACAGCATCGTGGTGCCCAACCGCCGCGTCAACCGACTGTCGCAGGGCTTCCCCGCCGATTCACTTTCCCAGCCGGAGGACCCGGAGCTGTTCGCCCTCGACCCCGGCTTCCGCAACCCCTACGTCCAGCACTGGAACATGAGCGTGCAGCAGGATCTGGGACGCAGCATGGTGTTTGAGCTTTCCTATGCCGGTTCCAAGGGCACCAAGCTGTACGAGTTCCGCAACGGGAACCAGGCCACCCCGACCGCCGACTCCAGCATCTCGCGCAACTCGCGGCGGCCGCGGCCTTTCATCAGCGCGGCTCTGGCCCATTACTGCTCCTGCAATAGCTCCACCTATAGTGGCCTGCTGGCGAAGTTGGAAAAGCGCTTTTCAGGTGGCCTGAGTTTGCTGAGCTCCTACACCTGGGGCAAGTCGATCGACGAGCGCTCCCAGGCCTCGCTCGGGTTCCATAACGGCGGCGGCATTCGCGACCAGCGGCACCCGGATTGGGAGAAAAGCCGCTCCGATTACGATATTGCGCACCGTTTCGTCACCAGCTACACCTACGAGCTGCCTTTCGGCCACGGCAAGAAGTTCGGCGCCAGCGCCAAGGGCGCCGCCAACCATTTGATTGGCGGCTGGCAGCTTATGGGCATCCACGCTTTCCAGACCGGCACGCCCCGCACGGTGCGCGCCAACCGCGGCGTGTCGAACGCCGACGGCGAGAACCGGCCCGATCGTATCCTGGGCGTGGAAACGCAGCCGGGCAGCAAGAGCCCCTCGCAGTGGTTCAATGCGGCGGCGTTCCGCCCGGCGGTTCCCGGCACCTTCGGCAACTCCGGCCGCAACATCATCAC
>JACQDI010000908.1 GCA_016201195.1 Acidobacteriota bacterium
CATCGACTTCATCTCGACGCGGCCGGAGCTTGACGCGAAGCGCGTGGGCTGCATGGGCATCTCCGGCGGAGGCACGTGCACGGTGTTCTCAGCCGCCCTCGAGCCGAGGATCCGCGTGGCGCTTGTGAGCGGGTATCTCAATACCTTCCGCGACAGCATAGGGAGCCTGTCGCACTGCATGGACAACTATATCCCCGGGATCCTGAACTGGGCCGAGATGTACGACGTGGCCGGCCTCATCGCCCCGCGCCCGCTGTTTGTCGAGTCGGGCGACAAAGACAACATTTTCCCGGTCAAGGCGAGCGTGGAGAGCTTCCAGAAGGTCCGGGAAATCTACGCTGTGTTTGGCGCGGCCGACCGCGTAGAGCAGGAAGTGTTCAGCGGGGAGCACAGCTTTTGGGGAAAGAAGGGGATTCCGTTTTTGGTGCGGCAGTTGAGTGCGTGAGGCCGTCGGCTCTTTGAGCAGGACGGTACTACGCGTCTGTGGGTGTCTCCGTTCGCTCATGCCGAGCGCCCATCAGCACCAGTCCACTAGCTTGAGTCCGCGGACGCGCCGGAACTCACGGATGTTGTGGGTGACAAGTGTTGCCCCGTGAGCAAGCGCGATGCCGGCAATCAGGGTGTCCATGGGGCCAATCGGTGCGCCCGCCGCCTCCAGATCAGCGCGGAGTTCGGCTGCTGTCTTGGCCGCCTTGCCGTCGAGCGGCAGGATGGTGGTGAGCGCGAGGAATTCGTCCAGTTGTGCGCGACGCTTCTTCGGTTGACTGGATTGCCACACTCCTAGTTCGAGCTCGTAGACCACGACGGCCGGCACCGCGATGTCGCGGGGCGGCGTGGCGAGGAGCTGGTCCTTGACACGACCGGCGCCCTTGAAGAAGTAGATCAGGGTGTTGGTATCGAGGGCGAGCATTACAGCGGCTCACGCGCCGCATCGGTCGCCCGCTCTTTCCGGAGTTCCTCTACGGTAGGGAAATCAGGCCAGGCGCCGGCGAGCGCGGCAACAGAGCGCGGCCATTCGCTGCGAACTCGCTCTCGTACCGCCTCCGCTATCCATTTGCTCTGGGAGAGGCCCGACGCCTGCACGGCGGATTTCAAAAGAGCTTCGGTTTCCTCATCGAGGTAAATCGTGAGTTGGCTCATAAAGCACTCATAAGTGCACTTATACTATAGCAAACTCCGTTCCAGTTTGAAAGCGGATCTAGGTACAATGACGGCCCTGAAGACCGAAGAGGACCTCCAGCCACTCCTTGTGGTGTCAATCGCCACGGCCCGGGGTTGCGTGCCTTCGGAGGAGTAGGTCCAAGCGGAGCACCTGAACAGAGTCATAGCAGCATTAGAAGCAGTCAAGACCGTCGGCTCTTTGAGCAGGACCAAGAGAAGCGAGGGCGGGGGTACTACGCACTTTCTGCTGGCCAATCGATTATCACCAGTCCAGGCGCCGCAACCCCTCAACCAGGCCGAAGTGTTGGTCCCGGGTCAAGATGGGGAGAGCGTGTTGCCGGCACAGCGCCGCGATCCAGACGTCGTTGGAAGGAATCGGGGTGCCGGCTTGTTTCAGCTCCACGCGAATCTCGGCGTACCGGATGGTTGTCTCCTCACTTACATCGAGCACTCTGGAGACGGAAAGGATCTCCTCCAACCAGCGTTCGTACTCACTCCGATGGCGCGACCGAGCGATGCCGAATCGGTATTCGCCTAAGACGATCACTGGGATGGCAACCTGGTTGGCGCGGCCAACCTTCGCAACCACCGCCGATTCGCCTTCAGCAAGGGCCGAAAGAGCGTTGGTGTCGAGGATCAAGCCCATTCCTCCGGCTCGATCCTTTCGAACTCCCGCTCAATCAACTGGTTGATCCGGGCGGTCTCCTTCCGCAGGTGCCGGAGCTTCCCCGCCAGTTTGAGCCACGGCTTCTCTCCGCCCGCTGATTTCGTTCGCACCTTCTCCTCCACCGCTTCGGTGACGAACTGACGCAGCGGGATCCCTTGTTGTGCCGCGATCGCCTTCGCGCGCCGGAAAATCGGATCCGGAATCTCGAGCGTGGTCTTCATGCTGCTACGATCCCATATTTATGGGAGAGCGTCAACCGAAAAGGCACCCCGCGCGTGGCAGTTAAAGCAGGGTAAGCCTCTGGCTTGCCCTCACCGGTGGGCAGCCCGGAGGCTTACCTCACGCCGGGCCGTAATGACCCCGGTGTTGAGGCCGATGGTGCTGAGGCCGCCGAAGAAGCGGGCGTGCTCGATTTTCATGCACCGGTCCATCACCACTTCCAGGCCTGCGGTGCGCGCCCGCTCGGCGGCCTCGTCGTGGATCACGCCCAATTGCATCCATACTACCTTGGCGCCGACGGCGATGGCGTCCTCGACGATGGCCGGCACGGCCGAGCGCTCGCGGAAAATGTCGACTACCTCCACCGGGCCGGGCACGTCCCGCAGCGAGGGATAGCACGGCCTCCCCAGCACCTCCTTCTCGCGGGGATTCACACCGATCACGTCGTAGCCTTCGGCCAGCAGGTAAATCGCGGCAAAATGGCTGGGCCGGAACGGGTTTGACGACAAGCCGACCATGGCGATGTGCCGGTAGCGCTCCAGGATCCGCAAGCGGTCATACGCCGTGGTAGCGAACGGGCCGCGGTTCACCGGCGAGTTGGCGGCCACGCCGTCGGCGGTCAGAAAGGTGCAGGCATTTTTCAGCTTTGCGACTTCCATAGTGCTTGATCCAGATCCCAGACGATGTCTTCAATATCTTCGAGGCCGACCGACAGTCGGATCATGTCGTCTGTCACGCCGCAGGCGATCTTTTCTTCGTCGCTCAACTGCTGGTGGGTGGTCGACGCGGGATGAATCACCAGGCTCTTCGCGTCGCCCACGTTGGCCAGGTGCGAGAACATCTGCAACGACTCGATGAACCGCCGCCCGGCAGCCATCCCGCCCTTGATTCCGAACGTGAAGATGGCGCCGATCCCCAGCGGCAGGTAGCGCTGGGCGAGCGCGAAGTAAGGGCTGAAGGCGAGGGAGGGGTGATTCACCCAGGCCACCGCCGGATGCTCGGCCAGAAACCGCGCGGCGGCGAGCGCGTTCTGCGTGTGGCGCTCCATGCGCAGACCCAATGTCTCCAGACCTTGCAGGAACAGGAACGCGTTGAAGGGGCTCATGGCCGGGCCGAAATCGCGCAGCCCCTCGACCCGCGCCTTCATGATGAACGCGAAGTCGCCGAAGGTCTCGTAAAACCGGATGCCGTGGTAGCCCTTGCTCGGCTCGAGGAGCTGCGGGAACACGCCCTGGTCCCACGGGAAGCGCCCGCTGTCCACGATCACCCCGCCGATCGAGGTGCCGTGCCCGCCGATGAACTTGGTCGCCGAGTGCAGCACGATATCCGCGCCGTGCTCGATGGGCCGGCACAGGTAGGGCGAGGCAAAGGTATTGTC
>JACQDI010000938.1 GCA_016201195.1 Acidobacteriota bacterium
CCAGCTCATTACCTCGCACCACGTGGCCTGGGCCGACGTGGACGGCGACGGGAAGAAGGAGCTGATCAACGCCCCGCTGATCGGCGCCAACGCCCTGGCGCCGAAATACGAGGATAAGGTGTCGCTGGTCTACTATCGCACCGACGACTGGAAACGCCGGATGATCGACGACCAGCTCAACGGCGTTCTGCACCGCGCCCGCCCGGTGCACTGGGACGGCAGCAAGCGCGAGCAGATCCTGACCGCGGGCTTCGACGGCATCGTGCTGCACTCGGCCACCGGGTCGGGCGACAAGATCAAGTGGGAAAACAAGCTGCTCGCTAAGGGGCACGAGGAACCGGCGCCCAAGGCAGGCGCGAGCGACGTCAAGCTTGGCCATCTGAAGAAGAAGCGTTTCCTGGCCGCGGTCGAAGCGTGGCACGGCACCGAAGTGGTGGTGTACACCGAAGATAAATCCGGACGCTGGGAGCGCCACGTGATCTACGACCAGCTTACGGAGGGCCACGAAGTTTGCGTGGGCGACTTCAACGGCGACGGCCGCGACGACATCGTGGCTGGCGACCGCGCCCGGGGCGCGATTTCCACGGCCCACGTTTTCTTCGCCCAGGACGACAACGGGGCCAAGTGGCTGCACCAGGAGCTCGATCCCAAGGGCATGTCCGCCTCCGGCTGCCAGGTCGCCGACATCAACGGTGACGGCCGCCCGGACATTGTCCTGATCGGCGGCGCCACGGCGAATATCAAGTGGTATGAAAACCTGGGGAAGTGATCCACCCATGCCGAGCGAGTCGGGGTAAACTACATCGATGACCGGCCAAACGCTCGGGCACTATCGCCTTGAATCGAAGATTGGCGAGGGCGGCATGGGGGTGGTCTATAAGGCCCATGACACGCATCTGGAACGGGCGGTGGCCGTCAAGATCCTGCCCGCCGAGGCGGTTGCCAACCCCGAGCGCAAGCGGCGCTTCATCCAGGAAGCGCGGGCGGCCTCGGCCCTGAACCACCCCAATATCATCACGATCTACGACATCGACGTCTCGGACGGCGTGGACTTCATCGCCATGGAGTACGTGGCCGGCCGAACACTCGACCAGGCGATCGGCCGGAGCGGGTTGGCGGTTTCCGACGCCCTGAAGTACGCCGTGCAGATTGCCGACGCTTTGGCCAAGGCGCACGCGGCGGGCATCGTGCACCGGGATCTCAAGCCCTCGAACGTCATGGTCACGGCCGACGGCGCGGTGAAGGTGCTCGATTTCGGCCTCGCCAAGCTGACCGAGCAGGCCTCGGACGAAGACGCGACCGTCACGCTCGACCAGGCCCCGCGCACCGAGGAGGGAACCATCGTCGGGACCGTGGCCTACATGTCGCCCGAGCAGGCCCAGGGCAAGAAGGTCGACGCGCGGTCGGACATTTTCTCCTTCGGCGCCGTGCTCTACGAAATGCTGGCCGGGCGGCGGGCGTTCCAGCGCGAGTCGCGGATTTCCACGCTGGCGGCGATCCTGCACCAGGAGCCCCAGCCGATCGAGGCCCCGCCCGAGGAAGTGCCGCGGGAGTTACAGCGGATTCTCGCTCACTGCCTGCGCAAGGATCCCGCCCGGCGGCTGCAACACATGGATGATGTCCGGACACTGCTCGAGGGGGTCCGGGAGGAATCCGAATCCGGCCGGGCGGCGGTTCCTGCTCGCCCACGAAGCCGCTGGCGGCCATGGCTCGCCGGCGCCGGCGTTCTTGTGGTCGCCGCCAGTTCAGCCATCACCTGGTGGGTCGCCCGCAGCCCAAGCCGGACCGCCGGTCCGGCCACTTCCGTCCTGACGCGGCTCACCTCAAACGCTGGGCTCACCACCGATCCGGCGCTGTCGCCGGACGGGAAGCTGGTAGCCTACGCCTCGGACCGCGCCGCGGCCGGCGACCTGGACATCTGGGTCCAGCAGGTGGCCGGCGGCGAGCCGATCCGCCTCACCCAGGATCCGGCCGACGATCGCAATCCGGTTTTCTCGCCCGACGGCACCCAGATCGCCTTCCGCTCGGAGCGTGAGGGCGGCGGCATCTACCTGGTTTCGGCGCTGGGGGGCGAGGCCCGGCGAATCACCCGCTTGGGCCGCAACCCCCGCTTTTCGCCATCCGGCGACCGCCTCGCCTACTGGACCGGGGAGGGCACGAGCGTTCCGGGGAAGGTCTACGTGATCTCGCTGGCGGGCGGGCCGCCTCAGCCGATCGAGCCCGGCTTCTTCCAGGCGCGGTACCCCATCTGGTCGCCCGACGGGAAGCGGCTGCTGTTCATGGGGGCCCGCGACGCCAAGCTAGTGTATGACTGGTGGGTGGCGCCCCTCGGGGGCGAGGCCGTCGAGACAGGAGTCTTCGCGGCGCTTCGAAATCGCAGGCTCGGGAATCCATCGCCGGAAGCGATCTGGACGGCGGGAAACCGAATCCTGTTTTCCGCCGCCTCGGGGGACACCAGAAACCTCTGGCAGGTTTCCCTTTCCGCCCGGAATTGGCGGATGACCGGGCCTCCGGAGCGGATCACCTCCGGGCCCGGCTGGGACGAGCTGCCAACGCTCGTGGCGGGACCGGACGGCGTCCCGCACCTGGCGTTTGCGATCCTCAACCAGAATATCGCCGTGTGGGCTCTCCCGATCGACGCGAACCGGGGTAAGGTCACCGGCGCGATTCAGCGTCTCACCCAGGGCATCAGCTCCGACACCCGGCCGCACGTTTCTCCAGACGGCCGGCTGGTGGCATTTCAATCCAACCGCTCGGGCAACTCCGATATCTGGTTGAAAGACCTCCCTACAGGCAAGGAGATCGCTTTGACTCGCACGCCGATATCCGAGGTGAGTCCCAAGTTCACCGGCGACGCCGCCCGCCTGGCCTATGAAAGCGGGGACCGAGCCATCGACGTGGTCTCCCTGGGACGCGGCGGGCAGCCCGGCGAGACCGAACGGCTCTGCAGCGAGTGCCGGCTTCCCACCGACTGGTCGCCGGATGGAAAGGTGATTTTGTTCGAGATGCTGGCGGCCAGCAGCATCGCCTTGGCGGATGCGGCCACCGGGAACAAGGCCGTGATTCTGAAACACCCCAGCCAGGGTCTCTCGAACGGCCGCTTTTCGCCCGACGGCCGCTGGATCTCGTTTCATTCGATCGCGGGACCCTCCACCCGGCGGATCTACGTGGCCCCCTTCCGCGGCGCGGTGGAGCATCCGCAGAGCGAGTGGATTCCGATTACAGACGGCGCCGGTATGGACCGCTACGCCGCCTGGTCTCCCGACGGGAACCTCCTGTATTTTCTCTCCGAGCGCGAAGGGTTCCGCTGCATCTGGGCGCAGCGGCTGGAGCCCGCCACCAAACGCCCCGCCGGAGCGCCGTTCGAGGTCTACGCGTTCCACCATACGCGCCAGTCCCTGTGGTTTCCGGGCGACCCGGTGAACGTGGGGTTCTCCGTGGCCCGCGACAAGCTGGTCTTCAGCCTCTGGGAAACCACCGGCAACATCTGGATGACCCGGCTCGAAAGGTAAGCCCATTGTCGCCCGCTGAGGAACTTGAGGACCCAGTTCAGCCCCCTCCCCGCGCCCGCTAGGTTACACTGGTAGTTTATGCGCCCTTTTTCGGTCGGGTTGTTGCTCGCTCTATTGACGGCGTGCAACACCGGCAAGCCCATCGAACCCCGGGCCGCCACCAAGGATGTTGTACCAGTGACCATCGGCACGGTCGAGCGCAAAACGTTGCCGGTCGAGCTGCGAGTCATCGGAAACGTGCAGGCGTATTCTACGGTCTCCATCAAGGCCCAGATCTCCGGGCAGATCATGAAGGTTCACTTTGAGCAGGGCCAGGACGTGAAGCAGGGCGACCTGCTGTTCACCATCGACCCGCGACCCTTTGAGGCCGTGCTGAGGCAGGCAGAGGCGAACCTGAAGCAGGCCGAGGCCAACTTGGCCAGGGATATGGCTGAGCTGAAGAACGGCGAGGCAGAGGCCGCCCGCTACCAACAGATGTTTCAAAGCGGCATCGTGGCCGCCGAGCAATACGACCGGATGCGCACCAACGCCGAAACGCGGAGGGCGGCCATCCAGGCCGACCAGTCGGCCATCGACTCCCTTCGCGCGGCGGTCGAAAACGCCCGGCTGCAACTGGAATACACCGCCATCCGCGCCCCCATGGACGGCCGCACGGGAAACCTCATCGTCAACAACGGCAACCTGGTCAAGGCCAACGAGAATCCCGCGCTGGTGGTGATCAACCAGATCCGCCCCATCTACGTGAGCTTCGCCGTGCCCGCGCAGCACCTCGACGAGATCAAGCGGCGCATGGCCGCCGGCAAGCTGAAAGTGGAGGCGATTCCCAAGGACGGGGGGCGTCCAGTGACCGGCGAGCTGACTTTTATCGATAACGCCATCGACGTTTCGACGGCGACCATCCAGCTCAAGGGGACTTTCGCCAACGAAAACGGCTTGCTGTGGCCCGGCGAGTACGTGGACGTCGTGCTGACCCTGGCCACCCAGCCGAACGCCATCGTGGTTCCCTCCCAGGCGATTCAAAACGGGCAGCAGGGCCAGTATGTCTTCGTAGTCAAGCCGGACCTCACCGTGGAATCGCGGCCGGGGACGGTGGGCCGCACGCGCGATCAGCAGACCGTGGTGGAGAAGGGGGTCGAGGCCGGCGAGCGAGTGGTCAC
>JACQDI010000939.1 GCA_016201195.1 Acidobacteriota bacterium
ACCTGCGCTGGGGACAGCCACCGCCGTTTGAGTCACTCGCCTCCGTTCAGGAGGACTGGCGCGGTATGTCGATCGGCTCGGGCGGGAAAATCGGCCCGTTCTTCAAGCCCGGTATGTCAATCGGCTCGGGCGGGAAAATCGGCCCGTTCTTCAAGCCCGGTATGTCGATCGGCTCGGGCGGGAAAATCGGCCCGTTCTTGATCGCCAGTTCCGTTGGCCCGGGCGGCAAAACCGCTGCGGTGACCAGCGCAACTTTGGCCGTCTCCGGCCCCAGCAATCCCATCGGCCGCTGGGCCAAGACAGCCAAAACAAACAACGTAGAGATTGTAGCACAGATCGCGGCCTGCTTCAGCGTGTTTTTCATGGCACGTCTCCACTCGCCACTGGTGCAGCCCAACCACTCGCCCCGATTGGGGCTCCAGTGCCGCAGTCAGTCTTAAGCAAATCTCCTTTGTGTCGTAGGTACAACGACCTACACACGAACCCATTGTCACCCCGCGCGACCTGTCCAACTGGATAGGATTTTCCTGAGAAATGCTACGGATTTTTCCGAGCTTGGGGTTATTCGAGAGACGTTAGCTTGCGTTGCAGAGCGTACTTGACCAGCCCCGGAATGTCGTAAATATGCAGCTTTCGCATGGTGTTGGCGCGATAGGTATCGACCGTCTTGGGGCTGATGTCGAGGCGGGCGGCGATTTCTTTGGCCCGCAGGCCCTCCACCAGGAAGCTGAAAACCTGGTATTCCCGCGAGCTGAGGCTCTCGAGCGGATCCGCCTGGGCGGGGCCGCGCGCAGCGGCCAGCAGCGCCTGGGGCCGCAACAGGGGAGAGACATAGATGCCGCCTTCCATGATGATGTGGATGGCCTCGATCAGGTGGCGGGAGGGGCCGTCCTTGAGCAGATAGGCGCTGGCCCCGATTCGCAGGGCTTCGTCGATGATCTTCTGGTCCTTGTTGATAGAGAGCACGCCCATTTTGACCTGAGCGTTGAATTTGCGGGTGCGGCGGATCACCTCGATGCCGTGCAGCTTAGGCATGTTGAGGTCGAGGATGGCCACATCGGGACGCAACTCGCGGATCAACTCGACGGCCTGAACGCCATCGGCCGCCTGCCCGACCACTGAGAGGTCCGGTTCCGCCTTCAGCAGGGACACAAAGCCCTCGCGCACGATCATGTGATCATCAGCCACCAGGACAGTGATCTTGCCGTTATCGGGCATAAAAGCAGTGATCTCAGCTTTCCGGCTTCACCGGAACGAAAATCGAGAGCCGGCAGCCGCGGCCCGCGGCGCTCGTGATCTCGAGGCGGCCTCCGAGCGCCCCGACCCGCTGGCGGATGCTGGCCAGCCCCATGCCGTTGAGGGCCGGGAGCGACGCCGGATCGAAGCCCTTGCCGTCGTCTTGCAGGATCAGGCCCGCGCCGTCGGTGAACAGGCGGGTCTGGATGCGAACCCGGCGAGCGCCGGAGTGACGCACCACGTTGGTCAAGCCCTCCTGCAAGGCGCGGTAGAGCGCCGTCTTCACTTCCGGAGGAAGGCTATCCAGGGGCCGGACGTCCTCCATTTCCACCGCCAGCCGGCTGCGCAGGCTCATCGTGTCGACCAGGCGCTCCGCAGCGGAGCGGAAGTCCGACTCCTTCCACTGCGGCGGGTTCAGCTCTCGGGAGATGCGGCGGATCTGCTCGAGCGTCGAGGATGCCAGCTCCCGGCTGCGGGCCAGGCGGGCCAGCGCCTCGGTATTGGCTGAACTGAGCTGGCGCTCCACTAATTCCAGGTTGAGCAGTACGCCGGTCAGAGTCTGCCCGGCGTTGTCATGCAGCTCGCGAGCCAAGCGGCCGCGCTCCGCTTCCAGGGTGGTGCTGATCTCGATGCCGGCTTGGCGCATCAGGCGCGCGCGCGTCGTGCGCTCGAAATGCGTTTGGACCAAGTGGGTTTGGATCAGGTCCCGTGCCCGCAGCAGCTCCAGGCTGTGCCATCCCCGGCGGCAATACACCTCCGCCAAGCCGCGATTGACGCGTCCGGCCAGATCACTCAACGCCGTTCCTGCGGCCAAGCCCACCCAGAGGCACTGGCTCCCCAGCGGGAAACTCATCAGAGCCGGCGCCCCACGGCTTGCGGTCAGGACCTCTACCACGCTACCGGTCGCCCCCAGCACCGCTCGCGCGGCGTGGTTCATCCAATGGATTTCCCCGCTCCGATCGAAACGCACGAGCAACTGCTGCGCCGGATCGGCCTGAGGGCTGGGCACGCTCCGAGGGCGCGGAATCTCCGGGGCTAGAACGGCGAGAGCGGACATGGTTTACGGAAATCCACCATGAGAATACCGGAAAAATCCGATGCCCGCAAGAGGAAATCTTAAGGCAAACTCTTGAGCCATATAGACTTACTAGTACTTTTTTCGTCTTCTAGTACTAGATCTTCAAGAGGGCTATGCAATCGGCGCGATAATGTTATACTACCAACGCCGCAGTCACCCCCCGCTGCCAGGCGCCAGCAATGAGCACATCCAGTCCCTTGAAAAACGCCGCGTTGGCAGCGGCGGGTGCTGCCCTATTGGGGGGCGGCATGGTTGTCGGTTTCGTTTCGGCTATGGTGCGGCGCAAGCAGTTGGAGGAACCCGCGCCTGCGATCCCGATTCCTGATCCGGTAGTGACCAAACGGATCGAAGATCTGGCCCAGTCGGTTGCCGAGCTGCAAAAGCGATTGGATCGTGTTGCGCTGCCGGCGGAAGCCACCGGCGAGCGACTGGACGCAGTAAGCCGCCGGGTGGAGCAACTGGAGCAGCGCGTGCACCAATTGGTGAGCGAAGCGCCGGCGGTGCCGCCCATCGACCAGATCCTGGCCGCTGTGGAACACATGGTGGCGACGAAAGTTGCCGGGCTCGACAAGCAGTTGAGCGACCAGGTGCACGCCATCGAGATGCTGCGCAACGCCTCCACGCAAACCGACGCGCTGTTGCAAAAGCTGATCCAGGCCGTGGAGTCGCTGGCCGACCATACCCTGGAGAAAGGCGACGAGGAGCCAGCGCGGCCGCGCGACTACCCGGTCGCCTGAAACAGAATCAGGGCGGCGGCCCCCAACAATCCCGCCGCCGGCCCCGCTTGGGAAAGCCGGACCTTTACTTGCCGGGAAAAGAAGGGCACCGCATGAGCGCGCAGGGTCCGCTCGGCCTGCCGGCGAAAGCTTTCACCCGCCTCCGCCGCCACCCCGCCTCCTAACACCACCAGGTCAGGATTGAACAGCACACACAAAGTGGCGAGGCCCACGCCGGTGTAAATGGCGGCTCGGCGAGCCAGCTCGGCCAGGGCGGCGTGACCAGCGCGCGCGCCCTCGAAAATCTCCCTCGGAATGGCGTTGATTCCCATGCGCTGCGCCTGCTCGACCAGCGCCCATCCGGAGGCCACCGCTTCGAGGCAGCCGTTGCCGCCGCAGCGGCAGGGCGCCTGCCCGGAGGGGTCGACGATGACGTGGCCGGGGTCGCCCAGGCATCCCTGGGCCACGCGAAGCAGCTTGCCGTCCACGATCATGCCGCCGCCGATTCCGGTGCCGATCGAGAGGAACAGCATGCGCCGGCTCGACCCGGCGTGCTCGCCGAAATAGTATTCGCCATAGGCGCCGGCGGAAACGTCGTTCTCCATCCCCACCGGCAGCCGGAATTCGCTTTCCAGCACGCGCGCCACGGCCACCCCGTTTAACCCCGGCAGGTTGCAGGACCCGGCCACCGCGCCCTGATCGTCAACAAATGCGGGCATGGCGATGCCGACGCCCGAGACGGTGACCCGGCGGTCGCGGGCGGATGCCAGAGCCTCGCGCACGCCTTGCCGGAATTGATCGAGCAACTCGGCGCCGGTAGCGGCTAGCCCGGTGGGGCAGGAGGTTTGGAACAGCACCTCACCCGTCTCGCTCAGCAAGCCGAACCGTGCTGAAGTGCCTCCCACGTCCATCCCGATGGCATAGCGGCTCACTTTTTCGATTATGAGACCATAAGCTCGCCGCCGAGGAAGGTGGCGGTGACATTCACGTTTTCATCGAGGAAGAGAATGTCGGCGCGCTTTCCAGGCGTGAGGCTGCCAAGGTCGTCGTCGG
>JACQDI010000016.1 GCA_016201195.1 Acidobacteriota bacterium
CCACTGCGTCCTGTCGAGAATCAGCCTGGATTCGCGCGCTCACCTCGGCGGATTCTCGCGATGAAAGAATAACAGGGTGCATGTGCCGACGGTTCACTGCTGGCGAAAATGGGTAGTTTTGAAACCTGGCTCCCCGAGACGGACGGGGAAATCGAAAAGGCGAAAAGTCTGGCGATGCTGCTTTTGAGCCATCCAATCCCCTGCCGATTGGAAAGGCAGCGAATCACGCTTTCACGAACAGCCTGAACTTCGGCTCGCCGGTCAACGAGATCAGCAACCCGAACTGCGGCCAGGTTGCCAGCGCGGCCGGCATCCGCATCATTATCGTCAGCGCCCGCCTGAATTTTCCGCTGATCCACTGTATAATGCGTACTAGATTCGGCGAGGATGCCTTCGTGATCGGCCGGAAGCTTGCGCACTACCAGATTTTGGCCAGGATCGGCGCCGGCGGAATGGGCGTAGTCTTTCGCGCACGCGACGAGTGGCTGGACCGCGACGTCGCTCTGAAGGTCTTGCCCGCCGATTCGCTCGCCGACGAGGCCGCACGGAAACGCTTCCACACGGAAGCGCTGGCGCTCTCCCGCCTGAACCATCCCCACATCTGCACCATCTACGAGGTCGGCGAGGAGGATGGCCAGACGTACATCGCCATGGAGTACATCGAAGGGCGGGCCCTGAGCGAGCTGGTGCACGGCGAAGGGCTGCCAGTCGAGACGGTCATTCGCTACGGATCGCAGATGGCCGACGCGCTGGACCACGCCCACGCGCGGGGCATCGTCCATCGCGACCTGAAGGGCTCCAACGTCATGGTGACGCGTGACGGTCGCGTCAAGGTTCTGGATTTCGGACTGGCCAAGCGCCTGTCCGGGAAAGAGGCCGAGGCGACGAGCACCCAAGGGTTGACCGAAGCGGGAACAGTAATGGGCACGCTGGCCTACATGGCGCCGGAGGTGCTGCGCGGCGAACCGGCGGATCCACGCGCGGATCTGTGGGCCCTGGGGGTTCTGCTGTACGAGGCGGTCGCCGGCGTGTTGCCCTTCCAAGGAAAAACGGGCTTCGAAACCAGCTCGGCGATCCTGCGGGAGTCTCCGGCGCCTCTGCCGCCGCGGGCGCCGGCGGGGCTGCGGGCCATCGTCCAGCGGTGCTTGGCTAAGGACCCCGCCGAGCGGTATGCGCGGGCCGGCGAGGTACGGGCGGCTCTGGAAACGGTACAGCCGGACACCGTTGCGGCTCCGGTAGCTGCGCCTCAACCCGCTTCCGCTTCCCGCCGGACGCCGCTGCTGCTGGGCGCCTTAGGCGTCGTAGCGACGCTGGCGCTGCTGCTGCTGCTGATCGGCGTCAGGTGGACACGCCAAGAAGCTCCCTCGAAGAGAATTACGCTCGCAGTTCTGCCGTTCCACACACTCTCGGCCCCACAGGAGATTCGATTTCTGGGTATCGGAATCCCGGACGCCATCATCACGCGGCTCGCCAAAGTAGAGCGAGTGCTGCCTCGCCCCACCAGCGCTATCCTTCGCTACGAGAATCAGTCCGTCGACCCCAAGGAGGTCGGGCGCGCCCTGCAAAGCGAGTACGTCCTTACCGGCATCGTGCAGAACGCAGGAGACCGCTTGCGTGTGAGCGTACAACTGGTGCGGGCCAGGGACGGTTCGCCCGTCTGGGGTGAGCATTATGACCTGGCGCGATCGGATCTGCTGCAGGTTCAAGATGCCATCACCGAGCAACTGACCAGTGCGCTCCGGCTTCAGGTGGCAACTGGCGCCCGGGCGAAGCTGCATCAGCAGTACACTCAAAATCCTGAAGCTTACGAGGCTTACCTGCGTGGACGCGCCGAGCTGGTGCGTTTGTCTGAGGAAGGAACGCGCGCTGCGCTGGCCTCGTTCGAGAGTGCGCTGCAGCTCGACCCTCAATATGCCCTGGCGCGCGCCGGGTTGGCCCAAGGGTGCGCCCAAATGCGGCTGCGTTTTGCACCGCAGAGCGAAAGCGAAAGTTGGGGCAAACGCGCCGAAATGGAAGCGCGCCGGGTGCTGGAACTGGATCCGAATTTGGCCGAGGCCCACGAAGCTCTGGCCGCGGTCTACCGCTTCGCCGAGTTCGACTGGGAACGGACGATCGAGGAGAGCCGCCGGGCCCTGCAACTCAATCCCGGCCTCGACCAGCCGCATTTCTATCTCGCCGCCGCTTTCTGGCATCTCGGGCTGGTGGGACTCATGGAGAGCGAGGTACGCCTCGGGCTGGAGACCAATCCCGCCAACCGCGCCGAGGCGCTGCGCCAGCGGGGGATCGCGGCGGTCGTGGGTGGCCGGTATCAGGAAGCGACTGCCCTACTGGAGGAAGTACAGAGCCTGACCAGGAGTCGCGCCTTCGATTGGTGGCTCGGCCAGGCCTACTATTACCAGGGCGAGCGAACTCGTGCCGAGGAGTTGCTCGCCGCGATGCGTGGCGACGGGCCGGCTGATCGCCGCGCCCAGGCCACTCTGGCGGCTTTCCTGGCTGCCCGCGGCGAGAAAAAACGCTCCAACCGGCTTCTCGAAGCGGTGACCCAAGGCTATATGGACCACCATGTGGCCTTCAGCATCGGGCTTGCTCACACCCAGCTTGGCAATCGCACGGAAGCGCTACGCTTTCTGAGGCAGGCGGTTCAGACCGGCCTGCCTTGCTACCCGTGGTATGAGGGGGATCTTCTGCTCCAGCCTTTGCGCGCCGACCCGGAGTTCCAGGCCCTCCTGGCCGAACTGCGAAAGTCGTGGCAGGCGGCCAAGGCCCGCTATGAGCCATAGGACGCCGCTGGGTATCTGGTAGCTCTCAGCTCTCAGTTTATCAAGCAGTCAGCCTTCCCCAACCATCCTCTTGCCCGGCATCCATGGTTGGTTGCTGGCGGCTGATACGTGCTATACTTCCCTGCAAGAGCGGGCTGGATGCGATTCCTGACGGCGATCGGCGTTTTCTTACTCGTCGTTGGGGCCGCAAAAGCTCAGCAGGACATGGGGGTGATTACCGGGCTGGTCACGGACCCCAGCCGAGCCGTTGTCGCTGGCGCTGCCGTCCACGCGATGAATCGCGAGAGCAACGAGATCCGCTCCGCCATAACGTTGGAGACAGGCGCCTACACCGTCGGACCCCTGCGGATCGGCGTGTACGACATTTCAATCGAAAAGGCGGGCTTTAAGAAAGCCATTCGAGAGGGGGTAGCGCTCCACGCCCAGGACCGCACCCGCGCCGACTTCGAATTGGAGGTCGGACCGGTGACCGAGCAGGTTTCCGTAACCACCGAAGCGCCGTTGCTCGAGGTGGAGACCTCCTCGCTATCCCGCGTGGTCGGCCGGCGCGAGATCCGCGCGTTGCCGCTCAATGGCAGGAACTTTCAGCAACTGGCCTGGCTGGCTGCCGGGGTGATCCCCGCCGCGCGCAGCCGCGACCGCGATAGCGGCTTCAACGCTCACGGCCAGCGCATGTACCAGAACACCTTCATCATCGATGGTGTGGACAACAACAACGGCGCTATCGGGCTGCAGGACCGCAAGGCGCAGGCGGTGATTCCGTCCCTCGACGCGGTGGCTGAGTTCAGGGTTCAGACCAGCAACTACTCAGCGGAACTGGGCCGCAATTCGGGCGCCGTGATGAACATTAGCATCAAGTCCGGGACGAACGAAGTCCACGGTACAGCTTTTGAATACCTGCGTAATGACATCCTCGATGCTCGAGAGAAGTTCAACTACGTGGACCGCAACGGGGACGGCAAGGCGGACGCCGAGGTGCTGCGGCAGAACCAGTTCGGCGCGACGCTCGGAGGCCCCGTTCGTCGCAATCAGACGTTCTACTTTCTGAGCTGGGAGGGCCGGCGTGAGAGGCGGGGTCAGACCGATCGGGCGATAGTCCCGGCCGCCGACGAGCGCGCCGGCCTTTTCTCCTCGACTCTAGCGGTCATCCGCGACCCTACCTCAGGCCAACCGTTCTCCGGCAACCAGGTCCCCCGCTCCCG
>JACQDI010000940.1 GCA_016201195.1 Acidobacteriota bacterium
CCGCGGATTCACGTCTCCGGCCACGCCAGCCAGGAGGAGCTGAACCTGATGCTCAACCTGGTGCGGCCGAAGTATTTCGTGCCCATCCACGGGGAGTTCCGCCAGCTTGGGCGCCACGCAGCGCTCGCCGAGCACCTGCGCCACTCCGGCCTCGAAGACACCTTCGTGCTCGACAGCGGCGACGTGCTGGAAATCGACGCTCAGGGGGCTCAGAGGGCCGATCCGGTCAGCGTGGGCCGCGTATGCATCGACTCCGGCTCGGTCGACGAGATCGTCGAGGACGTGATTATCCACGATCGCCGGCATCTTTCTGAGGACGGCATCGTCATGACCGTCATCGCCATCAACCGCCATAGCGGGGCGCTGGAGAGTCCGCCCGAGATCGTCACCCGCGGCTTTGTGGCCCCCGAGGACGGCGCCGAGATGGTGGCCAGGGCCCGCGAGGTCGTGGTGCGGACGCTCGAAAGCTCGACCGAGGAAGAAAAGACCGACTACGGTGTGATCAAGGCCAAGATCGGCGCCGACCTGAAGCGCTTCATCGCCCGCGAAACCTCCCGCCGGCCGCTGATTCTGCCGGTGATCCTGGAGGTGTAAGTGCGCGCCCTCGAGTTTTGGAAGGCGATCAGCGTGGATCGGGCAAACTTCCTCGAATCGCTGATCGCTTTGCTCGCTGAGAACCAGATTCGATACTGTGTCATCGGCGGTCAGGGGGTCAACGCATACGTGGAGCCACTGGTCAGCCTCGACCTGGACTTGGTCGTCGCCATCGATCAGATCGAAAGGGTTGAGTCCCTGCTTGCAGACCGTTTCGCGGTACAGCGCTTCCCGCATCGCATCAACGTGTCAGTTCCGGAATCGAAACTGCGCGTCCAAATCCAGACCGGCCCCGGATACCCGGACTTCGTCCAGCGGGCCTCCGTGCGAGAGGTTCTGGGGCTGAGCTTGCCCGTGGCCCAGCTCGAGGATGTTCTTCAGGGAAAGGTGTGGGCGGCGCTGGATCCCAGCCGGCGCCCCAGCAAGCAGAAGAAGGATCTGCTGGACATCGCTCGCCTTCTGGAGGCGTACCCGAACTTTCGCGACCGGGTGCCGGCCCAAGTCTTAGATTAGAACGCCTGCTTTAAACGAGATTCCCCTACGACCTCCAGTGACCCCGAATGCCGCCGAACAGGCTTCTGCCCGCCCTGCGTGATCCAGGCGGTGCTCGACACGATCAACAAGATCATCGGGAACTGAACCTGATCAACGGCGTGCTCACCAGCATCTCGGCTTTCTCATGGCCACTTGTCCATGCCGCTGTAGGTGTCCGGGCCACGCAGTTCGATCACGCCGATCAGCACCTTTCTGCTTGCTGGATGGACGTCGTATAGCATCCGGTAGCGTTCCCCAAGACCGAAGCGGATCTTGTACCGGTTGTTATAGCCGCGAAGCCGCTCTGCGCCGGTGAGAAAAGGATCTTCCACAAGATCGCTCACTATGTCCAGAGCCTCTTGGCGTTCTGGATTCGGAAGATCTCGGAGCTCCCTGCGGGCGCTTGGGAGAATTTCAACGTCCCACAACTCTGGGTCGTCGCCGCCCATATTCTTTCAAGACCTGGTCGATTGGAATCGGCTTTTCGGTGCGGATACGCTGGTCCATCCGCGCGCAAGCCAGGGCGTCCAGGTCCTCTTCGGTCAGCGGCCGTTCCTGAGGTGCAGAGTCGCGCCTTCTCCTCGCCAGTGCAGTTTTCTTCCGGCTGGGCATGACTCAATTATACAGCTTGCATGACATCTTGTTCTGATCACCCCCGCAGCCGCAGAAAGAACCACGCCATCCCCACCACCAGTAGCACACCTGCCCCCGCACGCACGGGCTTGAGCGCCGCCGCCACGCGCTCCACCCGCGTCAGGATCCAGGCGAACAGCGCCAGACCAAGGAGCTCCGCCACCGCCACGCCGCTCAGCACCGGCAGCGGGTGCATCCGTGAGTCGCGCAGGAACAGGCCGAAGTAGAAGCCGTGAAAAACGCCGAGGGCCGCGGCGACGGCCCAGCGGTGGCCGGCTTCGGGCAGCAGCAGGATCTCCACCGCCAGGTAGGCGACGGTCAGCGCTGCGGCGGCCTCCACGAAACGCGGCGCAGGGGACCAGTTGCCGTAGGCGATATAGAGCGCCGAGGCGCACTCGGCGGTTAGGAACGACGCGGCCAGGGCGTAGAGCTCGCGCCGGCTGCGGGCGGCCATCGCCAGCGCCACCAGAAACAACAACTGGGCGAGACCCGCGGCGGCCCGGAGCATTCCTGCGCCCACTTGCGAGAACGCCATCGCGGCGCGGCCCGGCGGTACGAACTTCAACGGCACCCGCGTGAAGCTGAAATCGAAAATCGCCTGGTCGGTGACGCCCTCCCGCTCGGCGTGCAGCATGTGGACGTGGTTGGGCACGGTCACCGCCGCAAACGCGCACTCCACGTCGAGGTTCTTCACCGGCGCGGAGAACTGATACTCGGCCCGGCACAGGTAGGCGTCCTGAGCGGTGCTTGCCTCGCAGAAATGTTTGACCAGCTTGGCCTCGGCCCGGCCGTCGTAGAGATGAAAGTTCTCGAACAGCTTCTTTTCGGGTTCTTTGATGTGGGTGATCTCGTAGAGGGGCATGCGCAGATCGTACTAGGCCCGGTCGCCGCGGATCCGCAGCTCGCCCGTGCTCATACTCATCATGTGGGCGAACAGCGGAAGGCCCAGCCCCGCTACCAGCCCGCTCGCTTTTCTCAAATCCTCAAATCCTCAAATTCTCAAATCGCGCCCCCCAGGGCGCGCCGCAGCAGGATCCGCACCACGGCCATGGTCGGAATGGAAAGAAACATCCCCGCCACCCCCGCCAGCTCGGCCCCCGCCAGGATCCCGAAAATCACGAGCAACGGGTGCATCTCGACCCCGGATCCCATCACCCAGGGCAGGTTGACGTAATCCTGCACCAGCCGCCAGGCAGCGAGGAACACCAGAATCCAGATCAGGTGCGGGTACCCGGCCAGCCACGACGCCAGCAGGATGATCCCCGCTGCCGTAAGCGGCCCGACCATGGGAATGAACTCCAGGATCCCGGCGAGCGCGGCCAGCAGTAAGGCGTAGGGGACGCCGGCGGCCAGGAAGAATACCAGGTGCGTGGCGAAGCTGAGCAGGCTCAGCAGGACCAGCGCCCGCATGTACTGCGCCAGCAGGTCGTGCAGGTCCGTGAAGAGGCCGCGTACCAAGTCTCGGCGTTGCGGGGCGAGGGCTTCCACCCCTGCCGTCAGACGTTCCGCGTCCTTCAGCAGGAAAAACGCCAGGATGGGTACCAGCACTACCAGCCACACATTGGAGAGATACCGCAACAGGTCTTCCACCACCCTCTGGATGTACGGAACGAGCGAACTGGTGTGCCGCAGCACCTGCTCGCGGACGGCATAGAGCGTGCCCAGCGACCAACCCCTGGACTGGCTCATCTCGACCAGCAGTTGATCCTGCTGCAGCTTGCGGGCGAAAGCGGTGGTCTTTTCGGCGAGCATGGCGCCCTGCTGGGCAATCTGCGGCGCCATCACCGCGCCCAGCAGGATCACCACGCCGATCAGCACCGGGTACACCACCGCCAGAGCCGCCAGCCTCCGTCCCCGAGGCCCAAAGCGCCCCAGCAATCGCTCGGCCGCCGCCACCAGGGGCCAGATGACGTAGGCAAATAGGATGGCCAGGACCAACACAAACAGCACTCCCCGCGCCTGGTACAGAAGCCACAACAGGGCCGCCGCCAGAAACACCGTCCAGGCGACCCGAAAGGCGCGGGGATCGACGCCCAGCATGCGGGTATCTTAACAGAGGGTTGCGGGGTGTGGGTCGTGGCCCCGCGCATTCCCTTCTGAGCAAACAGGTTGTGTTTTTTTCACGTTTCATAACCGTTTTGGGGCTTTGCTTCGTCTATACAATTCTGCGATGCTGGAATCATGACGGCGCCTCAGCCCTTTCGGGCAGATAGCTCCGCTCCCTCTCCAGCCCCTGAGCCAGCACCCCGGCGCCTGCCACGGCGTGTATGGACTTTAGGGGCCCTGTTAGTCGTGTTGGCTGGCTCAGCGGCGTATGTAGCGGTGGTTCGCACCCCCCGCCGCTCCTCGACGGAGCAGGCTATGCGGACGGTCCGGGTAACCCAGGGCGATTTGCGACGCGAGCTGCGGCTGAACGGCACCGTTGCCGCTCAGGAGTACGCCATGATCGTGGCGCCGCGGTTGAGGGGCCGCGGGGGCCCGGGGGGCGGCGACTTCCAGATGATCCTGATGAAGCTGGCCAAGCCCGGCGGCCTGATCCAGAAGGGCGAAGTGGTGGCTGAATTCGACCGCCAGTGGCAGTTGCAGCGCGTGGACGACCAGCAGGCCGAGGTGGTGCAGGCCGAGGCCGCCATCGCCAAGCGCCAGGCGGAGTTGGACGTTTTAATGCAGACCGAGCGGCAGAACCTCCAGGTGGCCCGGGCCGACCACGAGAAGGCGAAACTGGACTTGAAGACGACCGAGATCCGCTCCGCCATCGACGCCGAGAAGCTGAAGCTGGCGGTCGAGGAAGCCGCCGCCCGCGCCAAGCAACTGGAGCAGGAAGTCCGGCTGACGGAGGTTTCGCAGCGGGCCGAAATCCGCGCTCTCGAGATCAAGCGGGATCGCGCGAAGATCGAGCGGCAGCGGGCCGAGAACAACGCCGACAAAATGATCATTCGCGCGCCGATCTCCGGCATTGTGGTCATGCAGAGCACTTTTCGCGGCGGGCAGTTTGGGCAGGTTCAGGAAGGAGACCAGGTGTACCCGGGCACTTCCTTCATGCAGATCGTGAACCCGGCCTCGATGGTGTTGAACGCCGCTGTGAACCAGACCGAGAGCCAGGAGTTCCGGCTGGGCCAGAATGCTGAGATCCGGCTCGACGCCTATCCAGACCAGGTCTGGCGAGGGCGACTGATCTCCATGGGGGCCATGGCGGGCAACTCCCTTTTCGGGTTTCGGGGCGGTTCCCGCAGTTTGTACGTGAAGCAGATTCCGGTGCGCTTCTCGATCGAAGCGCGGGACCCGCGGATCATCCCCGACCTCTCGTCCAGCGCCTCGGTGGTCCTGCGGGAAGAAAAGAACGTGGCGATAGCGCCGCTCGAAGCGGTGGAGAAAGAGAACGGGAGTTGCTGGGCTCTGGTGAAGACGGAGGGCGGATTCGAGCGGCGCCGGGTCGAGCTGGGCTTGGCCAACGAAACGCAGGTCGCAGTGCGGTCCGGCTTGCAGGCCGGGGAAGAAGTCGCGCTGGAGCGCTCCGTCGCGCTGGCGGCGCGATAAGTCGGTACAATAGCTGATCCGATGGCGAGCAGACTTGGCAAGAGCAAGCGGAGCTGGGTGTGGGGATGGGCCGCCGTGCTGGTAGTGGGCGGCGGGGCCGTCTTCGCCGCCCTGCGCCTGGGCACACCCGCCCCCATCGAGGTGCCCACCGCGCGGGCCCAGCGTGGCGAATTTATCATCAGCGTCCGGGGCCGCGGGGAAATCAAGAGCGCGCGTTCGGTTCTTATCACCGCCCCGCAGACCCCGGAATCGCGCATCGTGCGCCTGGCCACCGCCGGCAAGCCGATTAAGAAAGGCGAGGTAGTGGTCGAGTTTGACCCGGTCACGCAGGAGCAGGCCTACATCGAGCGCAATTCCGCGGTCCGCCAGGCCGACAGCGAGATCGTTCAGGCCCAGGCCCAGAATCGCATCATCAACGAGCAAGACGCCATGACGTTGATGAAGACCCAGTACGACCTGGAGCGGGCCAAGCTGGAGGCCAGCAAGCAGGAGATCCTCTCCGAGATCCAGGGAGCGAAAAACAAAATTGACGTGACCATCGCCGAAGGTGAGGTTGGCAAGGCGAGCACCTCCGAAAGGGCCCACAAGAAGGCTCAAGATGCGGACATGTCCCGGCTGGCGGAAAAAAAGGACAAAACCGTCCGGGACATGGATCGCGCCAAGAAGTACCTGGAGACGATGGTGCTGCGCGCGCCACTCGACGGCATCGTCATCGTGATGCCGAATTTCCGCGCCGGCGGGCAGTTCGGGCAAAGCCCGCCCCCGTTCAAGGAAGGCGACCG
>JACQDI010000882.1 GCA_016201195.1 Acidobacteriota bacterium
CCGAGCTGTGAAACAGGGTGTGGTTGTTGAAGCGTTTGCGAACCGCGTTCATACCCCACACGAGGTTGTGGTTGCCTTTGGATTTGTTCCAGTCGTGCTGCACTTCGATGCTGCCCCGGCCGAAACGGATGGTGTGCAGGGGCTGGTTGAACGATACGCCGCTTTGGCCCATCGTGATATCGATGTGGTTGCCATAGGGCTTCAGGTTGACCCCCAGGTCGGCCGTGGTGAGGGGGAAGTCGGTGGCAATATTCGCAAGCTGGTGAGCCCCGGTAAGCTGCGTGTGCACTACGGTGGTCGCGTTCATGATATAGGTGTGGCCCACCGTAGCGCTGCGCCCGTCCTGGAAGCCGAAGTACCGCGCCGCCTGGATGTTGTCCGGCGCCGAGTGGAAGGGCTGGTTGCTATCGCTCTCGAAGATCCGGAAAACGAAGTTGTGTTTGCTGCCCTGCACGTAATCGAGCTTGCCGATGCCTTGCAGCCCGTTATCCGGTTGGGCGATCGTGTAGCGCACGAAGCCGTCGGCATCGGGCAGCGGCGAATACGACAGCAGCTTCACCGCAGCCTTAGAAAACCGGCTGGAGGGAATGGTGTTGTTGGGGAACCGCTGGCCGTTGGTGGTCGGATCGAAAAGCACAATCCGATTGCTCGAGAAATCGCCGCGCCGTTCCGCCGCCGTCAGGGTCAGGTTGCGGTTGTCGCCGGGCGCCTGCCGGATCATCAGTTTCTGGTAACCTGCGAACCCGAAGAGCTTGTTCTTGATGAACGGGCCGCCTAACACGAAGCCGAACTGGTTCCGTTTCAACTGATCCTGCTGGCGCGAGAAGAAGTTGGTGGCGTTCAGTGCGGTGTTGCGGACGAACCAGAAGGCGTCTCCGTGCAGGTCGTTGGTCCCCGACTTGGTCAGTACGTTCAGAGCCCCACCCGACAGGCCCCCGTGTTCCACGCCCATGTTGCTGGTCTGGGCGCTGAACTCCTGGACGGCGTCCGGGAACGGGAATTCCATGTTCTCGTTCTCCAGGTCATCCATGTTGGTCCCGCCGTCGAGGGTGTAACGCAGGTTGTTGTTGCGGGAGCCGTTGATGCTAACTCGTTTCTGGCCATGGGGGCGCCAGGAGGCGATCGCGTCGCCGCTGTTGTTGCCCGCCGACGAGGCCACGCCGGGCGCCAGCAGCACCAGGTCCGCCGGATTGCGGCCGTTCAGCGGCAGATCCACGACGCGCTTGGAGTCCACGGTGGTGTTCAGGGTCGCCGAGCGCGTATCGACAGTCGCCACCAAAGCCTCCACCGTCACCGTCTCCTGGACGTTGCCCACTTCCAGGCTCGCGTCCACGCGGATGTTCTCATTGGCTTGCAGGAGGATGCCCCGGCGCTCGTACTTGCGGAACCCGGACTGTTCCACCGTGAGGCTGTAGGAGCCCACCGGCAGCAACGGGAATAGAAATCCGCCGCTGGCGTCGGCCGCAGCGTTGCGGACCGCCCCCGTGGCAATGTTGGTTAAGGTGACCCGCGCCCCAGGCACCACGGCCGCCTGGGCGTCGGTCACGGTCCCGGACAGGGAAGCCGTGTCGCGCACCTGGGCAAGCAACACGCCGCCAAACAGGACTGAGAAGAGTAAGATACGTTTCATAGTCTCTCCATACACTTTTAAGACACGTTTCATAACCTCTCCCATGTATTGTCTGGATGAAGGTAACCCGTCTGCGGCAAAACGTCAAGAAAATTCAGCGGCGGGAGTAGCCACTCGCCCCATCTGTGTTCATCTGGTTCATCCGTGGTTCCGGGGATGCGGTAAAATCAGACTTCATGCTTCCCTACAAAGCCTTTGCCATTCTCCTCCCCGCCGCCCTGATCGCATTCGGTTGCGGAAAGCGCAGTATGCCAGAACCATTTTCTCCATTGGCCGAAGAATTTGTGTACACCAGCCTGTCGCTCTCGCCGGTCAGCGCCACCGCTGTCGGCTACCACCAGCACGGCGAGGCGAGCCTGGACCGGATGCTCGATGATCTGAGCGCCGAAGGGATCGCTAACCAGCGGCAGTTTTACCTGGGATTCCGCGACCGGCTGGCCAAAACGGTGAATCCGGACGGGCTAACGCCCGAGGACCGCGCCGATTACGATCTCATCCAGGATCAGATCGCGCTCAACCTGCTGGAGTTCGACGAGATCCAGAGCTACCGGCACAACCCGACTGTCTACGTCGAGTTGATCGGTAACGCGATGTTTAACCCGCACGTGCTCGAGTACGCGCCCAAAGCGGAGCGCCTTCGCCACATCATCGCCCGCCTGGAGAGGGTCCCCGCCTTCCTCGATCAGGCGAAGAAAAACCTGGCCGACTCGCCGGAGATCTGGACCACCGTGGCGGTCGAGGAGAATGACGGCAACATCGGTCTCATCGACAAGCAGATCCGCCCGACGGTGCCGCCGGAGCTGAGTGCCGATTACGATCGCGCGGCCAGGCCGGCGTTGGAGGCCTTGCGCGCCTTCCAGGACTACCTCAAGAAAGACTTGGTCAAGCGCGCGGCGAGCGACTGGCGGCTTGGCGCGGACAAGTATAAAAGGAAGTTTCGCTACGTGCTGGCCACCGACCTGACCCCGGACCAGGTGCTGGCCAACGCCGAGGCCGATCTGAAAGCAGTCCAGGCCCGCATGCTCGAGCTGGCCGGGCCTCTGCACGAGAAGATGTATCCCGGCCAGCGCGACCGCAGCGACGCGAACCGGGTGATCTCCGAGGTGCTGGCGCGCATCGCCGATCGGCATTCCAGGGTGGAGAGCTACATCCCCGACGCGAAGGCAGCCCTCCAGGAGGCGCGTGACTTTGTGCGGACCAAGGGTCTGCTCGCCCTGCCGCCCCGCGATAATCTCCAGGTGATCGAGACCCCGGAGTTCATGCGCGGCATTTACGCCGTCGGCGGCTTCATGTCCGCCCCGGCGCTCGAGCCCCAGCTCGGCGCTTTCTACTGGATCACACCCATCCCAAGAAACTGGGACAAAAAGCGGATCGACTCGAAACTCCGCGAGTACAACTTCTTCAAGCTGAAGCTGCTCACCATCCACGAGGCCATGCCCGGCCACTACGTACAACTGGAATACGCCAACGACATCCAGCCCAAGACCCGGCGCGTGCTGCGGGCCGTGTTCGGCAACGGGCCGTACGTGGAGGGCTGGGCCCAATACGCCACGCAGATGATGCTCGACGCCGGGTTCCTCGACAACGCCCCGGAGGTGCGGCTCACCTTCCAGAAAGAAGAGCTGCGCGTGCTGGCCAACGCCATCCTCGACATCCGGCTACAAACCATGGAAATGACCGACCAGCAGGCGCTCGACCTGATGGAAAAGGAAACCTTCCAGGAACACGAGGAGGCGGCGGCCAAGCTGCGGCGGGCGAAGCTCTCCTCGTGCCAGTTGCCGACCTACCTGGTGGGATGGCACGACTGGATCCGCGTCCGCGAGCACTACAAGCAGGCCAAGGGAGGCGCCTACAAGCTCACCGAGTTTAACGAGCAGGCGCTGAAGGCCGGCGCGCTGCCGCTGCCCGTGTTGGCGCGGCTACTGACCGGCAAGCCGCTGTAAACTCGTTTCGCTTTCTGCAACCCCGTTTCGGGGCAGGCGGAACTGGTTGGGCCACTCTTCCGGTATGCCGACTATTGCGTTCGGAGGTGAGAGCTTGGGCGTCTTGACTTGACGGTCGAACCGAGGTCTAATCGAAGTCCGTCGCGGGTTGCTGGTCTTCTCAGGCGCGTGCCCCTCCTGCGTCGGACCCCGACCCGGCAGGGCCGCAGTCGCTTCAGCCGTGCCGGCATGCCATGACGTGGAGGCGGGGAGGATTATGCGGACCGAGCCGGCCGGCATAAAACCCCGGAGGTAAGTTGAAAAATGGAGCCGAAGCGGTTGGAAAATAAGGAATTGTTGCGGCAGCCCGCCGCTTGCGATTTCATGTTAGCCCGACCGGGAATGGGTTTTATGCAGGTCGGGATAAACACATAGTTAGGCCGCGTAGGGAGGTGCTGATGACCGTCAAGATGTTTGACCGCCTGACGCATCACTCTTTGTTCTTCCAGCGTTCGGATTTCACGCCAGGGCGAATCCGGTTTGGGATCGATCGTCCACAGCCGTCGGTGCACACCCGCAAACAGGCCGTTGCAAGCGAGGCGCGCCACCAGTCGCTCGCCAACTTGCACCACGATCTTGTTCATCTTGCACTATTCAGTTCACATTGCCCTTGCCCATCTCTCATTTCCTTCCCCGCCCTCCACAGTGATTTCGAG
>JACQDI010000883.1 GCA_016201195.1 Acidobacteriota bacterium
AGCTGGTGGCGCCGCACTACGACGCGGATTACGCCTCCCGTGGGTATGATGCGGACATTGGCTTTTACACGCAGTTGGCGGTGGAGTCGGGCGGGCCGGTGCTGGAGATGGGGTGCGGCACGGGGCGGGTGCTGATTCCTACGGCGCGGGCGGGGGTGCGGATCCATGGGTTCGATCTTTCGCCGGCCATGCTGGAGCTGTTACGGCGGAAGCTGGCGGAGGAATCGGCGGAGACGCAGGGACGAGTATCGTTCGACGCCGGGGATATCCGCTGGGCGCGGGCGGAGGGAAACTTCGCGCTAGTGACCGCTCCGTTTCGCGTGATCCAGCACCTGATGGAGCGCGAAGATCAACGGGCCTGGCTGCGCAATGTTCGCCGGCACCTGGCGCCGGGCGGGGCGCTGTGCTTCGACGTGTTCCAACCCGACTACCGATACATGATTGAGCCGACGGGGCCGCACACGGACGTGGATCGCGTGGATGCGGCCAGCGGCCGGCGGGTGCGGCGGCTCTCGTGGTGCGAGCCGTATCCGGCGACGCAGAAGATGCGGCTGCGGTTCGAGTGGCTCCTGGGGGAGGCGGTCGAGTCGCGGGGGGAGTTCTGGTTCCGCTGGTATACGCGCGGCGAGATTGAGAACCTACTCGAGCTGGAGGGCTTTCGCATTACTGATTACTGGGGGTCGTTTGCGCGGGAGCCTTTTGGGGAAGGGGCGGAGCAGCAGGTGGTGCGGGCGGTGGTGTAGGGGCGAGGCGGAGATGGGGAGACGCGGGGACGGGCCTTACGATCTCCAGCGAAGCTGGGCGGCGCGGGTGCGGAGGCTGGGGAAGTCGGCGAAGAAGCGGGCCTCGGCGTCGCGGGAGTATTTTAGAAACGCGGCGTGCGCTTCCAGAGGCGTTTCATGCTGGTAACCCTCGTCTACTTGGCTTCGACGGGCGCTGGGCTGGGATCGTTTACTTGGCACTGCGAATCGGTAGGGGGAGGAACCGCCCCAAATCGACTCCTCCCCGCCCTTGCAGCCAAGCTGGGCTAGATACTACGGAGCCCAGGGCTCATGAATCAGTCAGCCTCTTACAGCCCTGTTGTAGGCTTTCCGGGCGGGGTTGTCCATACAGCGATCCCTGTATTTTGGCGCAATCAGCAGATCAGCCCGCGTCGAACGGCGCTGAGAACCAGCTCGGCGGCGGTGTGGAGATCCATTTTCTCCATGATGTGCGCGCGGTGGGTCTCGACGGTGTGCAGGCTCAGATTCAGGCGGGCGGCGATGTCCTTGTTGCTGTTCCCTTCGGCAATCAACTGGTAGATGAGCCGCTCTCGTTCGGTGAGCAGCTCATAGCGGTCCTCGACCTTGCGGGACTGCACATCGCGAGCATAGCCGTTCTGAAAGATGCGGGCGACGGCCGGGCTAAAGAAGGATTTGCCCTGCTGGACCGACTGGATGGCCAGGATCAGCTCCTCCTCGACGGCGTCTTTGAGGAGATAGCCCCGGGCGCCGGCCTTCACCGCGCGGACCACGTAGCGCTCATTGCTGTGCATGCTCAGGATCAGCACGGCCGTTCGCGGGGAGTGTCGCAGGATCTGGGCGGTGGCCTCAATGCCGTTGAGCTCGGTCATGGCGACATCGACGATGGCAACGTCGGGCTGATGATGGCGGGCGAGCTCGACGGCCTCGAGCCCGGTGGTGGCTTCGGCCACGACGACCAGGCCGGGATGGCTTTCCAGGATCCGGCGCAGGCCCTGACGGACCAGGGTGTGATCGTCGGCCAACTCCACGCGGATGGGCATCAGGCTCGCACCTCCTCGATGGCGGCGACCGGTGGGACTGCGGACAGAGGCAGAGAGAGGGTGAGGCGCGTGCCGCGGCCGGGAGCGGAGTCGATCGCGAGTGTGCCGCCGAGCATTGCCGCCCGCTCTCGCATGCCCAAGATTCCCAGGCCACCCCCGCAAGCGCCGGCAGCCTGGGGATCGGCGGGGAAGCCGCAGCCGTTGTCCTCGATGCGGACCAGGAGCTGCTGCCGCGACTGGCGGACGGAAACCCGGACGCTGGAGGCAGCGGCGTGCGTCTCGCAATTGCGCAGCGCCTCCTGGACAATCCGGTAAACGCAGATTCGCCAACTATCAGGGAGGGAATCGGGCAGTCCGTCATCGGAGAACTCGCAGAGGATGCCGGTGCGGCGGGTGAAATCCTCGACATGCCATTGGAGGGCATCGGCCAGTCCGAGGTCGTCAAGCAAGGGTGGGCGTAAGAGCAGGGAGATATCCCGGACGGTTCGGACGGTCTTCTCGGCCAGGGAGCGGGCGCGATCGAGCCGCTCCTCGACGCCCGGCGATCGGGTTCTGGCAAGGGACTGGGCATGGGAGACTTCCATGCGCAGAGCGGTGAGGGTTTGCCCGATTTCGTCGTGGAGCTCGCGGGCGATTTTGCGGCGCTCGTCCTCTTGCACCTCGAGCAAGCGGGCCGACAATTGTTCAAGCTGAGCATACTGGCGCGCGGCTTCGCGCTCCAGGGCTTCGGAATGGGCGAGGCTGAAGCCGGCCACGGCCAGGCCGAAGATGATGCAGAGGCCGACGAACAGGGAGAGGCGGAGAGCCGCCGAGCGGCGTCCGCGGGCAAACTCGGTCTCGCTGTTCTTCAGGGTGTTTTCGCTGGCCTCGGTGAGCTCGCGCACCAGTTCACTGATGGCGTTGCGGCGGGGCGAGCTTTCCTGCTGCAAGAAGGCGAAGCCGCGGGAGGCCCTGACCTCGTCAGGCCAATCGGCCATGGGGGCGACGGTAATCCAATATTCCTGCATCTTCGAGCGCAGGGCGGCGGTGGACAGGTGGGGAGCGGGGAGCCGGTCGAGATCGTCGAGGGCGTTGAGGGAGTCGTGCTGGAGTTGGGCGAGCTGGGCCTTGAAGATGGCCACGCGATCGGGCCGGTCGCTGAGGAGGAGGTCGCGGGTGTAGACGCCGCCGCGGTAGAGGGTACGGCGGAGGCGGTAGAGGGCGTCACCTTCCTTGACATGGCGGTGATAGATATCGACGCTGTGAAGGGAAGCTTCGCGCTGGATGCGGTAGGCTTCGACGGCGGAGACGATGAGCAGCAGGATCAGGGCGCCGTAGCCGCCGCCCAGCACATGGCGGTTGCGGATGCGACCCGGCCGAAACAGGCTCAAGGGAGAAAACATGGCGCCCATGAGGATACGCCCGCGGGCGGGTGAGTTTCAAGAGGGGGTCGAGATCCCGGACCCGGGGGCAGATGGCCATTTCGCGGCATCGAGGTCGTCGGGCAAAGTGATCGTGGCGCGTCTCATACCTGGAGTATTATCCAGGGTCGGCTTGAGGCGGGTTCGTGTCAAACGCGGCCTTCCGGCGACCTGAAGGCTGCCGCGGGCTGAAGCGTGGCTGACGCCCACCCCACGACGGTCAGGGGGCTGGATTAAGCCGGCACATTAAGCGGCAATTTATTCGGCAATCTATGCTATACTTGAATGGCCTAAGCTACTATAAAAGAAGGACTAATCTATGGAAGATAGAACGGCAAAAATTGCGACGAAACTTCCCGCCCGGATGGGGCCGATGATGCCTCCGGAGGGCGAAAGGGGACTTGAGGATCTGGGTGTAGAGCTAGTGGCAAAGGCCAGCGCGCTGGCCGGGCGGGTGAATCCGACCTTGCAACGATCCATCGGCACACTGGTCCGCTCGATGAACTGTTACTACTCAAACCTGATCGAAGGGCACGACACGCACCCTCGGGATATCGATCGAGCGCTGGCGAAGGACTACGCCAAGGAGCCCCGGCGTCGAGCCCTACAACTCGAAGCCGCCGCCCACATGGAGGTTCAACGGCGCATTGACGAGGGCCAAGACGAAAAAGCCGATCCCACTTCGACAAAGTACATTCTGTGGCTGCATCGCGAATTTTGCGCGAGACTGCCAGAGGAACTACTCTGGGTGGAAGACCCGGATACTCACAGGCGAATTCTTGTGCGTCCCGGCGCCATGCGAGATGGCCAGGTGGCTGTGGGGAGGCATGTCCCCCCTTTGGCCGCCGCTCTGCCTGACTTCCTGGCACGTTTCGAGCAAGCCTACGGTTCAGGTCATCTGTCCAGACTGGGTCAGATTATTGCGGTGGCGGCGGCACATCATCGTCTGGTTTGGATTCACCCGTTCTACGATGGCAATGGGCGCGTGGCCCGTTTGATGTCACACGCGATGCTGCTGCGGTTCGGGATTGGAGGCAGCCTCTGGTCAGCGTCCCGCGGCCTGGCGCGCAACGTGAATCGTTACAGAGAGCTGTTGATGGCTGCCGATCAGCCGCGCCGCAGTGATCTCGATGGCCGCGGCAACCTGTCCGAAGCGGCGCTAACCGAGTTCTGCAAATTCTTTCTCCAGGTGTGCGTGGACCAGGTCGATTTCATGGAGTCGCTGTTGGAGCCCTCGGAGTTGCTCCGACGCATGCAGTTGTTTATTGAGGACGAGACGCGGGCGGGCCGTCTGCCGAAGGGGGCATTTCCCGTCCTGCGGGAAACCGTTCTGGCCGGCGAGGTGGGCCGCGGCCACGCACGAGGGCTGACCGGGTATCAGGAGCGCATGGGCCGCATGATCGTTTCGAGGCTTCTGGATCGAGGTTTTCTGGTTTCCGACGGCCCCAGGGATCCGGTACGGCTGGGATTTCCTATCGATGTGGTCGAGCGTTGGTTCCCGCGGCTGTATCCGGCGGTTGGGTGAAGACTTGAGTGGCGTCCCCAGCGGGATTTGCACCCGCGAGACCAAGCCCTGTGACTAACGCCACAGCTTGGCGCGCAGCAGCTCGAAATGGCGATCGTAGGTCCACACCGGGAGGGCCAGACGCTCGCAGAGGGCGGCGAGGACCGTATCGAACAGGGTCAGCGGCTGGTCGGGGTATTGCTGCGCGCGGCGTGCCGCCTCCTTGTAATCTTGCGGCGAAGGGTTGGTCAGGTCGGCGCCTGCAAGAATTTCTTGAAGCCATGTGTGGGCTTGCCTGGCCCCCAGGCGCCGCAGGACCAAAGTGTAGGCCTCCAGCAGGGTCGGGTAGGCGACCACGATGGTGATCCCCTCGCTTTTGATGCGGTCCAACTCACGCTGCGCACGGCGGTGATGCTGATCGGACGGATCCGCTGCGGCGTAGAGGGGTCCGGTGTCAGCGAGGATAGCCGGTGTCATCTCTCGGCGAAGTACCGGTCGTGTTCTACGCTCAGGTCCTTCTTGCCGCTTCCCTTCCTGGCGGCGGAGATGCGGAGGCGCCGCGCCGGAACGAGGTAACCCCGAGTGGCGAGGTATTCACGCAGGGCGCTCTGGACCAATGCGGTCAGGGCTGGCCCAACGTCCTGCTGGCGGATGTAGGAGTTGAGAGCGGCATCGAGGTCGTCGGGCAGGGTGATGGTCGCGCGCCTCATACCTGGAGTTTATCATACTTTAGTGAAAGTGATGAAGATTCACCAAATCAGACGTGCGGGCAATACTAGCGATATTTATTTAACGGATTGGCGTCCCCAGCGGGATTTGAACCCGCGTTACCGCCGTGAAAGGGCGATGTCCTAGGCCGGGCTAGACGATGGGGACGACGGGTGGCGGG
>JACQDI010000884.1 GCA_016201195.1 Acidobacteriota bacterium
GGACCACATTCGGGACCGCGTTGAGATTCGTCGAGTCCGGGTACTTCGTCTTGAACTCGGCCGCAATCAGACAGCACCCTGGGGCCGCCCTACGTAACAGACTGCGGTAAACTGGAGCCGCTATGGCTGAGCTGATTCACACCACACACGCGCGCATTTTTCAGGACAAGCCGCCGCGGCGGCGGGCCTATATCGAGAATTTTCCTGACCCGGTGCACTATGGGGTCCACGGCGGGATCAAGCGCTTCTACAAGATGGAGCCGGAGACCGACGTGCCGGCCACGCTCGATCACATGGTCGCTGCCGTCGCCGGTTGACTGACCGGCACCCTGGCGGGCGTGCTGGAGGCACGCGGCATACCGTCGCACCCGGACAAGGTGTGGAGCGAGGTGGAAGGCGACATCGAGAACATCGACCGGGTCATCCGCATCACGCGCATCCGGGTGAAGTATCATCTGAAAATTCCGGGCGGCAAGCGAGAGGAGGCTGAGCGCGCGGTGGCGATCCACGAGCCGAGGTGCCCGGCCGCCACCAGCGTGCGTGGGGCGATTGCGATCGAATGCTCAGCCGAGATTGAGGAGGAGTAATGCATACCCTGCTCCTGCTGCTGGCCGCCGCGCTGCCGCTCGCGGCGGAGATGCGGACCGACGTGGAATTCGCCGTGGCCGGCGACGTGCATCTCACGCTCGACGCCTGGGTCCCCGAGGGCAAGGGGCCGTTTGCGGCGGTGATTGTCGTGCACGGCGGCGGATTCACCAACGGCGACAAGCAAACCTACGTCAAGCCGCTGTTCGAGCCGCTGACGCAGGGCGGCTTCGCCTGGTTCACCATCAACTATCGCCTGGCGCCCCAGTATCATTTCCCCGCCGCGGTCGAGGACGTGGAGCGCGCCGTCGAGTACGTGAAATCGCATGCCCGCGAGTACAGGGTGGACCCGAAGCGCATCGCCTTGATGGGCGAATCGGCGGGCGGCCATCTGGTCTCGTTCGTGGGCGCGCAGAACAAGCGCGCCTCGCGCGTGGCCGCCGTAGTGTCCTTCTACGGCCCGCATGATCTGGAAACCCGCGCCGTGCAGAGCAAGGCCTTGCGTGATTCCGAGAAAGCGTTCCTGGGTTTGACCGAGCTGAACGACGAGACGCTGCGTGCGCTCCGAGAGGCCTCGCCTATCACTTATGTCAAGAAAGGCATGCCGCCATTCCTGCTGATCCACGGCACGGAGGACAAGGCCGTGCCCTACGATCAGTCCGTCCGGATGTGCGAGAAGATGAAACAGGCCGGCAACCGCTGCGAGATCTTCACCGTCGAGGGCGCGCCGCACGGCGTGGGGCCTTGGGAAAAGAACCGGGCATTTCAGGCGTACAAAGAGAAGATGGTGGCTTGGCTCAAGCAGACCCTGTCTGGCCGGTAGGCTCGAAGCGGCCATAGCGCAAGGCCAGGGTCGGCAGCACCAGAAGATTCAGCAGCGTGGAGGTGACCAGGCCGCCCAGGATCACAATTGCCATGGGCCCCTCGATCTCCTTGCCCGGCTCGCCGCTGCTCAGAGCGAGCGGCAGAAGTCCTAGCCCCGTGACGATGGCTGTCATCAGGACCGGGGTTAGGCGCTCGGACGCGCCGCGCACCACCGCCTCGAGCCCCCAGCTCTCGCCCTCCTGGGCCACCAGGTGCTCGAAATGGGAAACCATCATGATCGAGTTGCGCGTGGTGATGCCGAACAGCGTGACGAAGCCCACGAGCGAGCCGACCGATAACTGGCTGCCGGTTAGGAACACCGCGAGCACGCCGCCCACCAGGGCAAAGGGCAGGTTGGCCAGCACCAGGACCGTATTTCGAACACTGCCGAACGCAACCGCGAGCAGGAGGAGCACGCCGGCGCCGGCGATCAGGGAATAGAGCAGGATCTCCCGCTGCGCC
The DNA here is from genome assembly GCA_016201195.1 of Acidobacteriota bacterium. Taxonomy (GTDB): domain Bacteria; phylum Acidobacteriota; class Terriglobia; order Bryobacterales; family JACQDG01; genus JACQDI01. Next base: position 1,912 of record JACQDI010000884.1, read on the forward strand.
TGCTGCCGCGCCTCGGAAGCCCCGGTGAAGACGGCATAGCCGCCCGCGGGGAACTTCACCTTGGCCTGTACCACCCGGTGGGCGTCCGCCACAAAGGACGATAGATCTCGCCCCCGGACGTTGCACAGAACCGCTTGCCGGCGCCGCGTGCCGTCGTGCGCCACGCTGTAGCGCCCGGTCGTTTCGTACACCTCGGCCAGCTCGCGGAGCGGCAGCCGCAGACCTTCAGCGTTGTGAAGCAGGAGGGAGCCGACCGCCTCCGGACGCTCGCGTATCGTATGCTCCAGAATCACCGCCACGTCGAAAACGCGGTTGGCCTCGTAGACCTGTCCCACCACCTGGCCCTCGTAAGCGGTCTGAATCGCGTCGAGCACATTCAGGGGCTGGAAGCCGAACTGTTTCAGCCTGGCCGGCTGCAATCGGATGATCAGCTCGGGGGTTCCGGGAGGCGATTCCACCTGGACGTCGGCGGCTCCTCGGACGCCGGAGATCACCTGGGCGATCTCGCGGGCCTTCTCGTCAATCGCGTCGAGATCGTCGCCGAAGACCTTGATGACCACCTCGGCGGTCAAGCCCGAGATGATCTCCTCGATCCGCTCTCCCAGAAAGGTGCGCAGGGAAAAGGACAGGCCTGGAAACCGGCCCATCGCCTGGCGGATTTCCGATTCCGCCTTCTCGATCTCTTCTGCTTCGAGCGCCTTCAGCTCCACGTGTACCTCGCTATAGTGTGTACCCCAGGTGTCGTCGGCTCGCTCGGCCCGGCCGATCTGCTGGGCGACCGATTGGATCTTGCGATTCTTAAGCAGCTCCTCGGTGACCAGCTTGCCGACCCGGGCCGATTCCTGGAGGGAGGTGCCCGGCAACGACCGCATATGGACAATGAAGTGGCCTTCCCGCAGATCGGGGAGAAACTCGCCGCCAAAGAACGGCAAGGCGGCCAGGGCAACCAAAAACAGGACGAGGGCGCCCGCCATCACGGTTCCGGGCCGGCCACTCAGCGCGTGCAGCATCCGGCGATAGCGCGATTTCAACGCGGTGATATGACGAGGCTCCCTGGCCGTTTCAACCGCCTTCGGCAGCAGCAGATAGGAGAGCGCCGGGGTGAGGGTCATCGCCACCGCCAGCGAAGCCAGCGTCGCCAGGATGTAGGCCCACCCCAGCGGCGCGAACAGCCGCCCCTGGATACCGGACATGGTCAGCACCGGCAGGAAGACCAGGGCCACGATGAACGTCGCGTAGACCACGGCGCCCCGAACCTCGAGCGACGCGCCCAGCACGGTGCGGAACAGTTGGCCGGCCCCCAGCGGGCGGTCGCTCTGCCGCAGGCGGCGGAAGATGTTCTCCACATCGATGATCGCGTCGTCGACTACCTCGCCGATGGCCATGGCCAGCCCCCCCAGGGTCAGTGTGTTCAGGCTCTGGCCGAAGCGGTCGAGCACGATCACCGCGATCAGAAGCGACAGCGGAATGGCGGTGAGGGCGATGAACGCGGTGCGCAGATTGAACAGGAACAGCAGCA
>JACQDI010000017.1 GCA_016201195.1 Acidobacteriota bacterium
CGTTCACCGTGCCCCCGCCGGTGTGACCATAAGCGGCGTCGGCTTCGAAGGTTTGCACCTTCACTTCGGTGACGCTATCCACCGGAGGGTTGTAGGCCACCCGGCTGTTGCGTGTAGTGTCAGGAGCGCCGTCGAGCAGCAACTCATTGCTCTGGGCCGGAGCGCCGCCCATCGAGAATCCGGACGGCCCCGCGTTGTCGAACGGCCGGTAAAACCGCGGGTCGCTGTTGGGAATCACACCGAACGCCGCCTGGGCCAGCACCAGCGGCGTGCGCCCGTTCATAGGCAGGTTCTCGATTTGCCGCTCGTTGATGACCTGGCCGCTCGAGGCGCTCGCCGTTTCGAGCAGTGAGGCTTCCGCGGTGACGGTGACCGTTTCGGCGATCTGCCCGACCTCCAGTTGGATGTCCAGGGGAATGCGCTCGCCGGTGCTAACCCGGAAACCTTCCCGCACGTAGCGCTTGAACCCCGCCGCCTCGGCCGTCAGCCGGTAGTCGCCGGGCGGCAGAAACGGCAGCACATATTCGCCGGCGGCGCCGGAGACCGTCTCGTGGTTGGCCCGCGTGGCCAACTCCGTGGCCACAATCTTGACGTTCGGCACCACCGCTCCCTGCGGGTCCATGACCCGTCCCGACAGGGTGGCCCGAAATTCCTGCGCTGGAAGCGCCAACGCCACCGCGAGAACAAAATAAACGTGTCGCATTCTCCTCACCCCTATAATTGCTTGTACACCTTTCCGCAATCCGGCGTCAAGGCCTCGATTCCGGCCTCGATTCCGGCCAGGTGATATTATGAAGTCGAATGCCTGTTTCGACCCGCTGGTCCGATACGGACCCCCGCGCCATGGAGGTTTTTCTCGACCTCCACCGCCGCAGATCGGTGTCCCAAAAGGTCTCCGATGTGATGCAACTGAGCGAGATGGTCCTCCGCCTGTCAGCCGCCGGCGTCCGGCAGCGCTACCCCCAGGCCAGCGAACGGGAAGTCTTTCTGCGCATGGCGGCGCTGCACCTGGACCGCGATCTGATGATCCGTGCGTACGGTTGGCACCCGGATTTCGGAACCCAACCGTGACTTCCCCGGCCGCTGCATTCAAGTGCGTGCTGAACGTCTTCAACCGGCTCGCCATTCCCTACATGGTGGGCGGTTCCCTGGCCACCTCCGTTCACGGGGTTCCCCGTTCCACCAACGATATTGATCTGGTCGCTGACGTCCGGCCCGAACACATTCCAGCTCTGTTCGCAGAGCTAAGCACTGAGTTTTACGCCGATCCGGAGATGATGAGGCAGGCTCTTCGCGCGGGCCGCATGTTTAATCTTATTCACTACGAAAGCAGCTACAAGTTCGATATCTACCCGGTCCGCTCGCAACCCTATTACCAAGCCGCCTTCGCCCGGCGAAAACTGGACCAATACTCCTTCGAGGGCCGGGAAGTCGTGCAGTTCTACGTGGAGTCCCCCGAAGACGCCATCCTGGCAAAAATGGTGTGGTATCGTGCCGGCAACGAGATCTCAGAAAGACAATGGAGCGACATTCTGGACGTGATCCGCGTTCAGCAAGACCGCCTCGACCTCGACTACCTGCGCCGCTGGGCACAATCCTTGAAAGTCGCCGATCTGCTCGAGCGGGCGATCCTGGCTCCTGACTCCTGATTCCTACACCGACAGGATGGCGATCTCCACCGGGCTCCGCTGGCCGCTCACCACCACGATTCCGCTTTCGGTCACGTGATGCAGCCGCCGGTCCCGCTCCAGGTCGTAGCCGATCGCGGTCCCCTCCGGCACCCGGACGTTCTTGTCCAGAATCGCCCGCCGCACCTTCGTGTGCCGGCCAATGTCGCAATGGTCCATGAGGATCGAGTCTTCCACCAGGCTGTAGGAATGGACAAAGACCCGCCGCCCCAGCACCGAATTCCGCACCGTCCCGCCGGAAATGATGCAGCCCTCCGAGACGATCGAGTCCAGCGCCTGGCCCCGCCGCCCGTCTTCGTCGAAGCCGAACTTGGCCGGCGGCTCCGGATAGTTGGCCGTCCGCAGCGGCCACTGCCGGTTGAACAGGTTGAGCGCCGGCGAGATCGAGCGCAGGTCCATGTTCGCTTCGTAATAGGACTCAATCGTTCCCACGTCACGCCAGTATCCTCGGTTCTGCGGCGCCTCCCCGGGGATCTCGTTTGACTGGAAATCGTAGGCGTAAACCGGGTGATGGTGGATCATCCCCGGCAGGATGTTCCTTCCGAAGTCGTGGTCGCTCTCCGGCCGCGCCGCATCCTCATAAAGCTCGCGCAGCAGCACCCGCGTGTCGAAGACGTAGTTGCCCATCGACGCCAGCGCCCATCCCGGGCGCCCCGGGATCTCCGGCGGCTCGGGCACTTTTTCGTGAAACCCGACGATCCGCCAGTCAGGCGCGATCTCCATGGTCCCGAACTCCCGCGCCTGCTCGACAGGCATGGGCAGCGCCGCCACCGTCCCCGACGCCCGCTTCTCCTTGTGGAACTGGATCATCTGGCTTACATCCATGCGGTAGATGTGGTCGGCCCCGAACACCGCCACCAGGTGCGGGTCCGCCTGCTCCACCAGGTTGATGTTCTGAAAGATCGCGTCCGAGGTCCCCTCGTACCACGTTTCCCCCTTGCGCATCTGCGCCGGCACCGGGATGATGAACTGGTTCTTCAGCAGGTTGGCGAACTGCCACCCGTCGCTCAAGTGCTGCAGCAGCGACTGGCTCTTGAACTGCGTCAGCACGTAGATCGAGTAGATGCCCGAGTTGATCAGGTTGCTGAGAACGAAATCGATGATGCGGTACTTGCCGCCGAACGGCACCGCCGGCTTGGCCCGTTCCTTGGTCAGCGGATAGAGCCGCGACCCCTTCCCCCCAGCGAGGACAATCCCGAGCACGCGAAGTTTCATACCCCCCCACTTAACCATAAGGAGCAACCTCAATCAATCTCCGGCGCTGGCGGTTGACTCGTTTGGCAGGGTCGAGTACGGCAGAACCGACGAGAAATCCAGCAGGGTTCCTGCGCCATTGGGATTCTTGAGGCGTCCGCATAGGGAAGGGGTGCAGCGAGGGGCGATGACGGGCACCGCGGTGCACGACAGGAAAGTGAGATGAGGCGGTCAGGCAACGGCCTTCCGGTGTGATCTTCTCTCCCAGAAGTCCTCAAAGCGAGCGCTGAGGCGAGAGCAGCGCAACGCGAGAATCGCGTTGGAACCTCGCAAGGTCCAGTGCATACCGCCGCGTTGGAGCCGAGTCCCGAGGACCGTCTTACAGCCAGCTTCTGCCACTCCGCTGGAAGTACCAAGGCCTTGGGCCTGGAACTGCCGATACCGCATGCGCCATCGATTGCTTTGGAGATAGCGGACGCACTGGCGTGCTTGTTGGCAGGTGGAGGCCTGTCGCCGAAGAGCCTTCCTAAGGCATCGAAGCGGCCGTTGTCGAGTGCCGCGTGCCGGCGTTGGGCCCCTTGGCGGGCGCGCTCCATGGCCGCCGAGTAGGTCACCGACCCTGCATCGCGGACTGGCAGACCCTGGGAGTCGCGCGACGCGGCGCTCCAGATGGTGCCTAGCTTCCCCTCGCGGGTCTTGGCGGCGCCATCGATTTGCTTGCCCCCACGTCCGAGCAGTTCGCTGCTGCGCAGGGGGAGGCCGGTCCCGTCCAGGCCGAGCTACAAGGTCTGGGGCAGTGGATCCAGGCCCAGCGGTTCCAGCTCGCGCCGTTCCTCCTCGGCTACTTCCTGGCCCAGCCGTTCGGCGACGCGCTCGACCTGCTTGGCATCGACGCTCCCGCCGGCTAACTCCTGGAGCAGTTCGCTGCCTTCCTGGAAACTCACCAGCACTCCCACGGCGCTGGTGACAAGGAAGTGTTTTCCAGGCCCAGGCTACGGTCGCGGGGGAAGAATCCTTGCTGACATCGGGAGCCATGATCATAAGCCCGCTCCCGTTCCAGCTCTCCGAGCACGCTCGGAAACGACTTGCTGCGGCAGTCCACCTAGCGGGCGCTGGCCCCACAGGCACACCGCAGGTGGGGCCCGGTGTAATCCGAGGTGTCCGCGTGAAGCCAACGCTCGATGGCCTGGCCGCCAGTTGCAATCCATTCCGCCGCGCGGCCATCTCCAGCGCCTCCAGATCGAGAGTCGGGACGGCCTGACGGCCCATCAACTGCGTGATTTCCTGGGCGGCGTGGAGGAATCGGGACTGGGTCTGACCCCGGACCGCACGGGTGAGGCTGTAGTAGGGGCCGTGACGGGCCTTGGGATCGGAGGCGCAGGGGCACCCCGGCTTGCTGCACTTGACGAAGCGTTCGGAAACCGCACCGCGGCGCCTCGGTTGCGGTTCGGCCAGGGATCTTACGGCATTATAAACCGTAAGAAAAGGCAAAAAAACACCATGTCTCCGAATGCGAACTTTCGTGTCGTGCACCCCCTTGGTAGCATAGCATTTGACACTCGCCCCCGATCTGCTATACGCTCGAAGAATGTTGTTCCAACAGCTCAAATGCTGCTGTAGTGGCCCGACCTTGCGTCGGCGCACCTGACTGGATCTTTTTTCGTCCCCTTTTCATCCAAACTCAGAGGGCTCTTAGAAC
>JACQDI010000911.1 GCA_016201195.1 Acidobacteriota bacterium
TACCAGCGCGGAGAGCAGGAGGCCGGAGAACATGGCTGTCATGCTGGATTGTGGATCGTAGATCGCGGGCCCCGTTTCCTCAGGGCCTACGTTCCACGATCCGGTGGGCCAGCCGGAAGCTTACCGAAACACGGTCGCGGTGGCGTTGAGCGAGCTATACAGCGTCACACCCGCGTTCAGTCCCGGAGCAGTGAACGTCTGCACCTCGCCCGAGGGACCCACCGCGAAGATCAGGGCCCCTATGCTTTGATCGGGCTGTTGCGCGTTGGTGGGCGGCAGGCTGGACATGATGGCCGCCGACACCGTGAAACTGCCCGCGCTGAGTGGCGCCGTACACACAAACACTGCCCCCGCGTTGGTGCTCTGGTCCACACTTGCCCCGATCAGGATCACCCCTTGCCGCGCCGGGTCGCCTCCGGTCCAGTTGAAGGTGTAGCCTTGTGAGCGGGTCACCGTCGCCGCCTGGTCGCGATTGGTCCAGTTGGCCGCTGACGGGATGGTCAAGTTCGCGGTGAAGCTTCCCACGTCGGGTCCTCCCGGACCGGCGATGGTGAACGACCCCTGGTTGAGAAACAGCGGCTGGCTGGTCTGGCCCGGAAGCGGCAGCGTGCTGCCGAGCAGGGCGAAGTAGGCGCCGCTCGAGGGATCGCGCGGGATCTGCCGGGTTCCGCCCGATCCGGTCACTGTCAGTGGAGAGCCGGCATTCAACTGCTGCGGCGTCGCGCCCGGCAGCATGGGGAGTTGGCCTCCCAACAGCCCGCTCAGGTCGATGCCGCTCGCGTCAATCACGGTGCAGCTTCCGAGCGGCGGCAGGGAGGTGATGGGGCTATAGGCATATTCGCCCCCTGTCTCCGAGGAGAAGCTGGCGGTGCCTACATCCAGCGTCAGGTCGAGGGTCTGGCCTGCTATCGCGGCACGCACCGCCGCGCGGGCCAGCGTGATCACGCCGAGCTTGCCTCCGCGGCGCGAGATGGCCCCCAGCGGGTTCAGCGGATCCGAGCAGGGGCCGCCGTCCTCGCTGATGGCCATGGTGGCGATATTGCCGGTCACGTTGCCCGCGGTCACCACCACCGGGACGTAGCAGCCGAGCGGGGCGTCGGCCGGCACCTCGAACACGACTTGGTCCAGGCCCGCGCAGCAGGGGGCCCGCCCGCTGTAGGTCTTGTTGATTACTCGAGCGCCACCGACCAAAATGTCCACGTTCACGGACAGGTTCCCCACCGGCGGGGCGACGTTGTCCGCCCCGCTGATCGGAAACAGCCCCGTTCCCCACCCGATCACAAACTGCCGCCGCCGCGCCGGCCGCTGCGGCGAGTTCAGCGGCGTTTCGGTCTGCGAGACGAAGTTCTGGAAGATCCCCGGCCCCATGCCGTTCTGGTTGACGGTGAACAGGCCGAAACTCGAGTCGACCACCTGCGCGGTCACCGGAGCGCTGGTCCGCCCGTTGTAGGTGACGGTGACCTGCACCTCGCCCAGCGGAGTGTTGGACGGCAGGATCGCGTTGATCTGCGTGGCTACCACCGCCAGCGGGATCGCATCCACCGAGGTCGATCCCTTGGTCACCTTCACCGATGCTCCTGCCAGCGTGGTCTGCAGCGGGAACGCCGAGGCGATGGCCACGGCCGCCGGTCCCATCGCGTTGCCGAACATGCTGAAGATCCCGCCGCGAGCCAGGCTTCCACCCGGCAGCGCGGGAGATCTGAAGCTGGCCGCGTTCACGAGCGAGTTGCGGGTGATCGTGGGCGGCGTCCCCTGTTGCGCCGTCAGAGTCAGCCGGACAGCGATAAGGACCGGGCTGACCTGTGCCGGACCCGACTCCGGCGCCAGGGCCGAGCCGGCTTGCGCGATGCGGATCTGGGCGTCGAAAGCGCCCGCGGCCAAGCCGGCCGTGTTGATCGTGACCGTATGCGTCACAGTCGGGCCGGCGGTGGCGCCCTGGGACGGCGAAACAACCAGCCAGCTCTGGTTCGTCGTCACCTGGTAGCTGAGCGTCCCGCTTCCGGTATTGCTTACGGTGAAGGTTTGTGGCGCCACCGTACCCCCAACCTGGCCGGTGAAAACCAGACTGGTTGCGGAAACAGTGATGATCGGCGTCCCAGCGGCGCCCTGGCCCACCCCGGAGAACGAGACCGTAACCGTGCCGCGCACCTGATCATTGCTGCCGATAGTCAGCGTCGCCGTCTGCGCGCCCGCCCCGCTCGGCGTGAAGGTGACTGGGAATGTCCTCTGCCCCATGCCGTCGACTGTAAAGGGTGTGGCGGGCGGCGCAGTCAGGGCGAACTGCGCATTCGAAACGTTGAGAGAAGTGACCGTTAAGACGCCGGCGCCCGCGTTTCCGATGGTCAGCGTCCGGGTGTTGCTCTGTCCCACCGCGACCGTACCGAAGTCCAGCGACGAGGGCACACTGATTTGCGGCGCCCCGGCGGCGCTAATCACCAGCGTCACCGAAATCACCACCGGAGCCACCGGTGGTGTTCCCTGATCCGAGACAGTAATCTGGCCGCTCGTCGTGCCGACGTTGAGCGTGCCCACGTTGACATTCACGGTAATCGTGAACGCCGCGCCGTTTGAAGACCCTTGGGTCGGGTTGGTGGTGAGCCACGGGACATTGGAGGAGATGCGGAAGGTCAGCGTTCCGCCCCCGCTGTTGCGTACGGTGAACGTTTTAGAGGGCGGGTTGGCGCCGAAAGAGGTGTTGAAGGTGAGCGCGCTGGTCGAAACCCCGATTACCGGCGGCGTCACCGGACCCGTACAGGCAACCGTGGCGATCAGGCTGCCCTTCACCGTTGTGTCCAAAGTCATCAGCCGCAACGCGATGAAGTAGACGATGGTCTGCGAAGACGACGGAGGTGTAAAACTGAGGGGCTTGGTGGCGTCGGCGCCTATTACAGCCAAGGGCGGATCATAAGTGATGTTATTGCCGGAGCGGGCGACGTCGCTCCCCGCGCGCACGTACAGATCGACCCGGGCGTCCAGCGTATCCGTGGTCAGCTTCACCTGCACGTTGGTCGATCCCGGCGGCACATTCACCCGATAGCTGTATGCGCGGTTAAAGAGGGTGGGAGTGGCCGCGCAGCCGAACGAGAATGCCGTGGCGATGCCGGAGCTCAGCAGCGTCTCTTGGGAAGAGTTCTGGCTGTCGAGGGTGGCGATCACGGTGGCGCTGGTCGGTGGAGTGGCTGCTCGCACCGCGATGTAGTAGATGCCCTCCCGCAACGGAGGCGACGAATCCTTACGAATGACGATGATTTTGTTGCCGTCGATTGTGTTGGGGTCCGGTCCGTTCCCGACGACGTCGGCCTGGATCCCGGTGGGGTCTTGCGTGACGGGGGTTTCGAATCGAACGTAGAGGGAAACATCCGCCTCGCAACTGGCCACCGTCATTCGAACCTCGAGCCGGGTGGCGCCCGGGGGCACAGTGAAGGTGCCGATGCTGGTCAGTCCGGTGGTAGTCAGGTCGAAGGGGAACGGCGCGCCCGAGATGAGTTGGGCGCTGCACGGCACAACCAGGATCATCAGCAACAGGAAAACCGCGCTTACGATTCTCGACATAATAACCCTCGATGATTCGTCGTCATTAACAGTTGTATCACTGGGCTCAGCAGCGGTCAATTTGACCTGCAGCGTCCACATCGGTTATGCTAGTAAATTCTGATAGAGGCGCGGCGATCAAGAGTACCTGCGGGTGATGTCCGGTTGGGCCCGGACCTGCGGGGAAAGGGATAGCAGGGAGCCGCCGA
>JACQDI010000912.1 GCA_016201195.1 Acidobacteriota bacterium
CTTAGCACTTTGCCCGACTCGGTCTTGCTGCAGCCTATCCTGGCCACTCGAAGCTCGTTCTACTAACTCATCCTGGCCCTGCTGGGCGGCACCACGTTCGGCTTTATCGCCTGGATGGCGCAGCTCCGCTGGGGGTTGGGCGTCACCGGCCTGAATATCCCCCTGTATTGGGGCGTCTACATCACCAACTTTGTATTTTTCATCGGCATCAGCCACGCCGGCACCCTGATCTCCGCCATTCTCCGCCTGTGCGACGCCGAGTGGCGCCGCTCCATCACCCGGTCAGCCGAGGTGATCACCGTACTGGTGCTGTTTTTCGGCGTGGGCAGCATCATCATGGACCTGGGCCGTCCCGACCGCATGTTGAACGTGGTGCGTCATCCGAACTTCCGCTCGCCCCTGCTTTGGGATGTGTGCAGCATCAGCGTCTACCTGACGGCCAGCTCGATCTACCTCTACCTGCCGCTTATCCCCGACCTGGCCATCCTGCGCGATCATGGGGGCAAGTACATCCCCTTCTACCGCCTGCTGGCCCTCGGCTGGCGCGGCACCGAGCGGCAGATGAGGATCCTGCACCGGCTCATCTCGGTCATGGCCGTGCTGGTCATCCCCATCGCCGTGTCGGTGCACACGGTGGTCTCCTGGGTCTTCGGCATGACCGTGCAGCCGATGTGGCACTCGACCATCTTCGGCCCGTATTTCGTGGTTGGCGCGATCTTCTCGGGCATCGCCTCCCTGATCATCGCCATGGCCCTGATCCGCCGGATCTACGGGTTGCAGGATTACCTCAAGCCCATCCACTTCAATAATCTCGGGCTGCTGCTGCTGGTGATGGCGCTGCTCTGGTTTTATTTCACGTTTGCCGAGTACCTGACCACCTTCTATGGCAGCGAGCCCGCTCACTTGGCCGTCTTCTACTCGAAGCTGACGGGCCGCTTCGCCCCCCTGTTCTGGACGATGGTGACGACCTGTTTTATCATCCCGGTCTCGCTGCTCTCGCGCGCCCGGACGCGCACGGTGGCGGGAACGGTGGTCGCCTCCATCTCGGTCAACATCGGCATGTGGCTGGAGCGTTACACCATCGTGGTGCCGACCCTCTCGCACCCGCGGCTGCCCTGGGCGAAGGGTGTGTATACCCCCACCTGGGTGGAGGTCGCCATCACCCTGGGCTTCGGCGCCACCTTCCTGTTCCTCTATACGCTGTTCACCAAGTTTTTCCCGATCGTCTCCATCTGGGAGATCTGGGAGGGGCGCGAGAAAGCCCTGCCGGAAGTGGTCGAGCGCATCCGCTCCTACATGCCCGGCCCGACTCCGACGGTCGAGAACGAGGATCTTTATCTTGAAACTAAGGAGACTTACAAATGAAACTCGTCGCAGCGCTGGTCATTTTGACATTATCCACTCCGGCCGTTTGGGCGGGCAGCAAGGGAGACGTGCAAGCGGGCAAGGCCGCTTTCACCACGAGTTGTAAGACCTGCCACGGCCTCACCGGGGAAGGTAACCCCGCCATCGCCAAGGCCCTGAAGGTAAACATCCCCGTCCTGGCATCGAAGGAAGTCCAGGGCAAAAGCGATGAGGACCTGAAAAAGGCCATTGCCACCGGCACGGGCAAGATGAAGCCAGTCCAGGGCCTCTCCAGCCGCCAGGTTCAGGACGTGATCTCGTATGTCCGGAGCCTGGCCAAGTAGCGCAGGGCCACACCGCCGTTTGCCGAGGACCCCTGCGGGACCACCCAATCTCAAGCCAAGAGGCAAAGCTCGCCAAGACCGCAAAGGTGTTCTTGGCGACCTTTGGGGTCCTGGCGTCTTGGCGTGAAACACCTGGCTCCGGAATGGTCTACCTACCGCGCATGCACCTTGTTGATCGAGAAGTCAGCATCGGACGCGTGGCAAGTTTCGCACGATTCGCCCAATCGCGAGGTGTTGATCAACGCATGGGAAGCGGCCGCCTTGCTGGTGTGGCACGACAGGCAGGCCGCGGTGATCGGCTCCTGCGGCGTGAACCAGCCGCGCGGCTGTTGCGAGGAAAGCAGCAGCTCCCGCAGGGGAACCTGCTCCGAGTTGTTGACGTGGCACTTCGCGCAGTCACGCCGGTCACCGGGGAAGTGAACCTCGTTGAAGTTAATCGGATTCCCCCCGAAACCGTAGATCGTGAAATCGGTCTTCAGATCCTCGCCGGTGTGGATCTTGTGGATCATGGTCTTGAAGTGCACGCTCTCCGGCGGGTTCTTGGCCGCCGGACGCCGGGCGGCGTCGGTTTCGTTGGCATTGTGGCAGATCAGGCAGTGCTCTACCTGGTTGCGGTTCGAGCCATGCAGCTCCAGGAAGGAGTGGCAGGAGTCGCACTTGGCCTGCGATACCACCGCGCGGCGCGGGACGGGCTGCGCATCGGTGATGGCATAGTAGAAGACCTTGTTCACCCCGGCGTCCCGCACGTTCTTTATTTCCTTCTTCGTGCCCGGCAGCAGGGTGACGGCGCGGTAGCCTTCAATCCCGACGGCCAGGGTGCCCAACGCGTCGGGCGGGATTGGCCGCTGGAACGTATAGGTATAGACGCCGCTCGAGCCGGTGGCCTTGGTCGCGTCTTCGGTCACGTAGCCGGGATAGTCATAGGTGTTACCTAGGGAGTTGACCAACGCCAGCCGGTTCATATCGGAAAGCTGGATCGGGTTGCCCGCCTTGTCCTTGACGCTGAAGGTGACCGTGGGGTTCTGCCCCGGTTTGGCGTTTTCCACCTTCAGGATCTCGAACACCGTGCCCGGCAGAGTCTTGGCGTGGGTGGGAATGGTGTGCGCGCCCTTGATCGAGGCGTCAAACTCCAGCTCGCCCTCCGGGGTGTGGCACACCGAGCACTGGTTGTCGGAAACCTGGGGCAGGTCGACGTGCTTGTCGCCGCTAGCGAAGTTCACGTCGTCGTGGCAGGCCCCGCACACGGCTCGCGAGGGTTTGAGCAGGTAGTTTGCCGCCTGCACGGCAGTTTTGGGCGGCGTGCCCACCGCGCCCTGGGCGTGGCAGACCTCGCAGCGCCGAACATCGGCCGGAAACTCCACGGTCGAGTAGTCATTGACGCCCTGGTTGAACCCGATGATCTGGTACGGCTTGCCGGCCTGGACGCTGGGCAGGTCGGCGCCCTGGTGGATCTTGTGCACCATCACCGGGAAGTCCACCGTATTGCCCGTGTCCGGATCGATGGTCTGCGGCGTGTGGCACAGGACGCACAACTCCACCTTTCGCCGCGCCCCGCCGTGGGCCGACAGCGGATCGTGGCAGCGGTTGCAGCTTTCGGTCTTCACCACGTCGCGCACGTTCTTCACCGCCGAGCCGTCGGGCACGAAGCTGAACACGGCGTCGGCGAAGTTGGTGCCCAGGTCAAACTCGCTGAGGTTGCGCGAGGAATAGATGCCGATGGTGTGCGTCGCCGAGCGGTTGATGCTTTGCGGCGCCCGTGTATTGAAAGTATAGATGTACTCGCCGTCGGCAACCTGCTGATAGGCGCCGTTCGCGTCGGTCCCCGCCTGCGTCGCGCTCTGCTTGGTGATCGGGCTGGTTTGCACGCGGGTCGTATACGCGGCGTACTGCGTGGCCCCGGCGGGCAGCACCGCAGCGATGAAGCTGGTCGAGACCGTCCCCGGCGTGGTCACGCCCAGCCGATCCAGGGGCAGCCCTCTCGGATCAGTGATCTTGAAGCGCGTCTGGATGACTCCTTGCGAGTCGATCGACGCCGACACGATGGTGAGTTGCAGACCCGGGCGGACAAAATTGATTTCCTTGGGGTCCAGGTAGAAAGCCTTCTCGTGAATGGTGAACGGCGAACTCTGTTTAGTCACCGCACCCGCCAAAACGGCCAGTAGAATCAGAGCGAAGACAAACGGCAACGATTTCCGCATCAGTGTCACCCCCTAACCCGGCGGTGGCAGCACGCGAAAGGCCATAAACATCTACAGAAAACAAGGCACTTATCGATCAAGGCCGTATTTGGCCGACGGTTCCCCGTCGGGGTGGGTGATTTCACCCACCTTCCGGGCGGCTGGGTGGGCTCTGTCGGGGGGGCCGCGCGGATGCGCGGGTCAAGCCGTTGCGTTCCTCACCAGGGCCGCTCAACGAAGCGATGGTCCGAGTGAGCTCGGCTTGGCTGGCCTAGAAACGTGAATGGCGACGGAGAGACGACACTCCGAAAACAGCCAGGTCCCGAGAGATCCTCGTGTCGTAAACGAAGCGGGAGCGCCCGCCTAGTGTGCCGTCCCGCATACCGCTTGCTGACGCGCGCGGCTCGGAA
>JACQDI010000913.1 GCA_016201195.1 Acidobacteriota bacterium
CGCAAGCACGGGGTGCGCTCGGCGCTCACCGTGGCCGGCATCGTGCTGGGGGTGGCCGTATTTGTGGGCATGCACACGGCCAGCCAGTCGGTGCTCTACGCCTTCCAGCGGACAGTGGACCGTATCGCCGGCGCGGCCCAGCTCCAGGTTTCGGCGGGCGAGACCGGTTTCGACGAAGAGGTGCTCGAGCGGGTGCAGGGGCTGCCCGAGGTCCGTGTGGCGGTGCCGGTGATCGAGGCGGTGGTGGATACCGGTATCCAGGGCCAGGGCAGCCTGTTCATCCTCGGTGTGGACATGACCGGTGACCGCAGCCTGCGCGACTACGATCTGGAGGGCAGCGATGACGACGCCATCAACGACCCGCTCATCTTTCTGGCCCAGCCCGACTCCCTGATGGTGACCAAGGAATTCGCCGCGCGCAACCACCTCACGTTCAACAGCCGGCTGCCGATGCGGACCATGGAGGGCGATAAGCAGTTCACCATTCGCGGCATCATGCGCTCGGGCGGCCTCGCCAGCGTCTACGGCGGCAACCTGGCGGTGATGGACATCTACGCGGCCCAAAAAGTCTTCGGGCGCGGCCGCCACTTTGATCGCATCGACCTGGCGGTCAAAGAAGGAGCGGATGTAGAGCGGTGCCAGGCCGCGCTCGAGGGCCTGCTCGGACCCGGCTTTCAGGTGGAACCGCCGTCGGGGCGCGGGCGGCAGTTCGAGACCATTTCGCGCGCCTATTCGTTGTCGGTGGACATCTCCAGCCTCTTTGCTCTGTTCATCGGGATGTTCATCATCTACAACTCGTTTGCCATCGCAGTTACCCAGCGCCGGCCGGAGATCGGCATCCTGCGGGCGCTGGGAGCCACCACCGGCCAGATCCGGACGCTGTTTCTCGGAGAAAGCGCGGTGGCCGGACTGCTC
The DNA here is from genome assembly GCA_016201195.1 of Acidobacteriota bacterium. Lineage (GTDB taxonomy): Bacteria > Acidobacteriota > Terriglobia > Bryobacterales > JACQDG01 > JACQDI01. The sequence continues at coordinate 916 of JACQDI010000913.1, forward strand.
GGGGCCGCGGCGGGCGTGGGCCTGGGCATCCCGCTGGCCCGGGTCATGACGACCTACATCAGCGGGCTTCTGGAAAACGTCTACGGCATCGCCCAGAGGGCCGAGGAGGTGACCGCCGATCCGAAGATCATCGGGTTCGCTCTGGCCATGGGCGCAGTGACCAGCATTGTCGCGGCGTGGATTCCAGCCCGCAACGCCGCTCGCGTCGACCCGGTGCAAGCCCTGCAAAAGGGCAAGTACCAGGTGCTGACGGCCGGCGAGAACCGCGCGCGGCGGCGCTGGGCGGCTGTCCTGGCCGCCGTCTCCGTTCTCTGTCTGATGTTCGGGAGCGGCCGTTTTCTTTTCTATGCCGGATACGCCCTGGCAGTAGTAACCGCGCTGCTGCTCACGCCCACGCTGGCCCTGTGGCTGGCCCGCACGCTGCGGCCGATCTTGAAGGCGCTGCGCTCGGTGGAAGGCGCCCTGGCCGCGGACAGCCTGATGCAGGCCCCGCGCCGCACCTCGGCCACCGTCGCCGCCCTGATGCTGTCGCTGGCGATCGTCATCGCGTTCGCCGGCGTCGGCCGCGCCAGCTACCGATCGATCGTCGAGTGGATGGACTCGGCGCTGAACCCCGACCTGTTCGTCAGTCCCACGGAGAGCCTGGCCAAACGCACGTTTCGCCTTCCGGCGAGCATGACCGCCGAGCTGAACCAAGTGCCCGGCATTGCCCGGATTCAGCCGGTGCGCAGCGCCCGCGTGATGTTTCGGCGCACCCCGGTGCTGATCGTGGCGACGGATGTGGCCTCCCTGGCCCAGACGGTGCACCGGCGACCGGTCGCCGGCGATCGGGACGAGATGTACCGGCTCACCGCCGCAGGCCAGGGCGTGATGGTATCCGACAACTTCGCCACATTGCAGGGGCTGCGCCTGGGGGACACGGTTGAACTGCCCACCCCCACCGGCCTGCTGCGGCTCCCCATCGCCGGCATCACCGTCGATTACTCCGATCAGCAGGGGAGCATTCTGATGGAGCGCCGGGTCTTCGAGCAGTGGTGGAAAGACGACACGATCAACCTGTACCGGGTCTATCTGGAGCCAGGCGCGGGGGCGGCGGAGGTCAAGCGCCGCATCCTGGAGCGTTTTTCCGGCGAGCGGCGCCTGTTCGTGCTTTCCAACCAGGAGCTGCGGCGGTACATTCTGACCGTTACCGACCAGTGGTTCGGGCTGACCTACGTGCAGATCGCGGTGGGCGTGCTGGTGGCGGTCTTGGGTATTGTCAATGCTCTGACCGTTTCGATCATGGACCGGCGCCGCGAGCTGGGCGTGTTGCAGGCGGTGGGCGGGATGCGCCGGCAGATCCGCCACACGATCTGGATGGAGGGGCTGACCATCGGGGTGATCGGGCTGATCTTGGGGCTGGCGCTGGGGGCGGTGAACCTGCACTACACGCTGCAGATCATCCACCGGGACATCGCCGGTCTGCGGTTGGGCTACGAGTTTCCATCCGGCATCGCCCTGCTGCTGGCGCCGGTGATTCTGGGGGCGGCCTTCCTCGCCGCAATCGCGCCCGGAGAAAGCGCGCTGCGCACGTCTTTGGTGGAGGCGCTCGAGTATGAGTGAAGGTTCCGCCGCAGCCCGTCCATCACATTTGCCACCGGTGCGCCGCTGAACTGGGGCGGCGGAAAGGATCCCTCCCACCGCGCGCCGGGCGGAAACAGGGCCACAAAATCCCACACCACCGGTCCCTGGAGCGGGTTGGGGAAGCCCGAGGCGAGGATCTTTTCCGAGACGAGCCGCCGCTTGTCCCAGAATTGGAGCGCCCGGCGGTCGGCAACGCGGGCCAGCACGGCGGTAGAGGGCGCCGTCCAGTCAGTGGGCAGGACCGGTTCCCAAACCACCAGCACGCGAAGGCGCAAGGCCGGGAACTCGCGCATGACGGTCTGGATTGCAGAGGCCCCCTGCAAGCACTTCGCTCAAGTCGGCGAGAGCAGCACCAGCAGCCGCACCCCGTCGGCGGCACCGTTGAAGGCTTCTTGAACCTCCGGAAAGCTCTGATTGGTGATCGATGCCAGCGGGGGCTGGTTGCCGGGGACGTGCCGCGGAGCATAGGTGTAGTAGGCGGCGAAGAGCAGGGCGGCGCCCAGGGCCGCGAGGAGCGTCTTTTTCATCGATCCGCCACCCACCCGGCGATCACTTGCGGGAAGCAAAATAATATCACCGTCAACCCGGCCGCCGTCCACAGCAGGACAACGCTGAAGACGCTGCGGCGGGCACGGCACTGGCGCGCTCCGTAGGTCTGGAAGAACGCCAGGCCCAGGAGCGCCACCGAGGCCCACGCCAGATAAGGCCGCCAAGCGCCGAGGAACGGCGCCACGCCAGCCAAACCGGCCGCGCCGAGCAGCGGGCCAAGTGGCAAGCAACAACTCAGGCCCGCCACCAAGCTGGCAACCGCCGCCAGCGACGCCCACACAGGTCCCCGTGGATGAGAGGTGTCCTCCATACTGTTTACTGCCTACTGCCTACCGCCTACTGCTTTCTTACAATTCCTCCGCGCGGTCCCACTGATCCTGGAACAGGCGCCGCAGCGCCGACGCCAGCGCGTCGTGCTCGAAGACGAGCGCCGTCATCTGGGGGCGCGTCAGGACCGGATCCACCAGCGAGATCATGCCGAACCGCCCGTCAAACAGGGCGAGCTTCAGGGGCAGCTCTTCGGCCAGACGGATCTGGGCGCCGGATTTGATGAGGCCGCGCAGGATCTTGCGGTGGTTTGCGCTCAGGTCTCGCGTTTCGAAGATGAGGCGACAGGCAGCACCCCGCGCCAAGGCCTCGCCAACCCGCGGCTCCGACACCGGATCGACCGCGTAGGGCCGACGCGAAAACTCCAGGTACTCGCTCGTGCTGCGGGCCAGCAGGCGGCGGTATTCCTCGGCGATTTGCCCCGCTTCGTTGACGATGCGAACATAGTCGAGCGGGCCGCGATCCCGGCTGCCGTCGAGGAAAATGGCGCTCAGGTCGTCGACCAGCAGGCCGGCCAGGTGCTGCCGGTCGCCCATCTCGCGCTCGAACGTCTCGCGTCGCCGGGCCAGGTACCCTTCGAGCGCCAGCTTCGGCTCGACGGCCGAGAACAGTTTCGCCTTGCCGTGTACTACCTGGACGAACCCCTTCTCGACCAGGCTGCCCAGCACCTCGTAGATTTTCTGCCGCGGCACGTGCGCCCGGGCGGCCAGATCCAGCGCCTTGAAGCGGGGATGCCCGATCAGGGTCAGGTAGGTGCGCGATTCGTAAGCGTTCAAACCGATCTGCTGCAGCCGCCTCAGATAGGCTTGTACGTCCACTAAAAAAAGATACCACATTGGCTGGTATCATTGGGGGATCTACGTCTTACGATCATGTTCAAAGATCCAATCTTTCGAGATAGAGTAGCAATCATCACCGGCGGGGGCACCGGATTGGGGCGCGCCTTTGCGCTGCGGTTCAGCGAACTGGGGGCGCGCGTGGTGCTGGCCAGCCGCAGCGCCGACCACCTGGAACCGGCCTGCGCCGAGATTCGCGGGCGGGGCGGGGAAGCGCTGGCGGCGCCGACCGACGTGCGCGTTCCCGAGCAGGTGGAGAACATGGTCCGCCGCACATTGGACCAGTATGGCCGCCTCGACATCCTGATCAACAACGCGGCAGGCAATTTCCTCTGCCCGGCCGAGAAGCTCAGCTACAACGGGTGGCGGTCGGTGATCGACATAGTGCTCAACGGCGCCTTCAACTGCACGCGGGCGGCTCTGGAGCCGATGAAGAAGCAGAACTACGGCCGCATTCTGAACATCCTGGCCACCTACGCCAGCGGGGCGAGCCCGGGCACGGTACACTCCTGCGCGGCTAAGGCGGGTGTGCTGGCCATGACTCGAACACTCGCCGTGGAGTGGGCGCGGTACAATATTCATGTAAACGCCGTGGCCCCTGGGTCCTTTCCTACCGAAGGTGCAAGCTCGCGCCTCATGCTGGCGCCGGGCGCCGCCGAGCGCGCGCTGCGCCGTATTCCCGTGGGCCGCGTCGGACGTCATGAAGAACTCGCCAATCTGGTTGCCTACCTCTGCTCGGATTACGCGGACTACATCAATGGCGAGTCGGTCACCATCGACGGAGGGGTGAGTTGGAACCACCCCAGCTTTGAATGGGAGAACGTGTGAAACGCCACCACTTGCCAGCCACGCTCGGCGAGTTGCGATCGAGCGAGTTTCATGAAGAGCGCCTGCGCGGGCGGACGGTCAAGGACGAGATCCGCGCCAACCTGATCTGCCGCATGGAGCGCGGCGAGGCGCTTTTTCCCGGCATCATCGGCTATGACGACACGGTGATCCCGCAGGTGGTCAACGCCATCCTGTCGCGGCACCATTTCATCCTGCTCGGCCTGCGCGGGCAGGCCAAGACGCGGCTGCTGCGCGCCCTGACCGACCTGCTCGACCCGGCGCTGCCCTATCTGGCCGGCTGCGAGATCCACGACAATCCTTACGCGCCGATCTGCCAGCACTGCCGGCTGCTGGTAGCCGAGCGGGGCGACGAGGCGCCCATCGCCTATCTGGCCCCGGAGGCGCGCTACGTGGAGAAGCTGGCCACGCCGGATGTGACCATCGCCGACATGATCGGCGACCTCGACCCGATCAAGGCGGCGCGCGGGGGCCTCGATCTTTCGAGCGAGCTGACCATCCACTA
>JACQDI010000018.1 GCA_016201195.1 Acidobacteriota bacterium
AGCCGCACCTCGGCCCGGACGACATTCTCATCGACGGCGGCAATTCCTATTTTCCGGACACCGACCGGCGCCTGAAGGACCTCGCTGCTTCCGGCTTGCGCTTTGTGGGAATGGGGGTGAGCGGCGGCGAGGAAGGCGCCCTGTGGGGACCGTGCCTGATGCCCGGCGGGGCCAAGGAAGCCTACGACCACTTGGCCCCCATCCTCAGCAAGGTCGCCGCCAAAACCGAAGACGGTCCTTGCTCTACCTACATCGGCTCCGGCGCCTCCGGCCACTACGTCAAGATGGTCCACAACGGCATCGAGTACGGCATCATGCAACTGCTGTGCGAGACCTACGACATCCTGCGCAAGGCGCTCGGCATGACGGCCGGCGAGATCCGCGAGATCTATCAAAAGTGGAACGAAGGCGAGTTGAACTCGTTCCTCATGGAGATCAGCGCCGTGGTGCTTGGCAAGGTGGACGAGGAAACCGGGAAGCCCCTGGTTGACCTGGTGCTCGACACCGCCGGCCAGAAGGGCACCGGCAAGTGGACGGCGCAGGGCGCGCTGGACCTGGGCGTGGCCATCCCCACGCTGACCGTGGCCGTCGAAGGGCGCATCCTCTCCGGCTACAAGGCCGAGCGCGTGGAGGCGGCCAAGGTGCTCAAGGGGCCGGCGAACACTCGCTTCACCGGCAACCGCGAGACGTTTCTCAAGAGCCTCTGGCAAGGCTATTACCTGGCCATGATGTCCTGCTACGCGCAGGGCCTGGTCATGCTCCAGGAAGCGTCCAAGGAATACAACTATGGCCTGAACCTGGCCGGCATCGCGCGCATCTGGAAGGGCGGCTGCATCATCCGCTCCAAGCTGCTCGATCCGATTAAAAGAGCCTACAAGAAAAACCCGCAACTGCCGAACCTGCTCGTCGACCCGCAGTTCGGCAAGAAGGTCAACCGCTTCTCGCGCGGCCTGCGCAGGGTGGTCGAAGTGGCGTCCAAGGCCGGCGTGCCCGCCCTGGCCTACAGCTCCACACTAGGCTACATCGACAGCTACCGCAGCGAACTGCTCCCCGCGAACCTGTTGCAGGCCCAGCGAGATTATTTCGGAGCGCATACCTATAAGCGCCTCGACAAGGAGGGGACGTTCCACACGGAGTGGGCCAAGTGATTTGGTGATTTTGTGATTTGTGATTTTATGATCTGACAGGCCGCATGGACCGGTTCTCAATCAACAAATCACAAATCATAAAATCATCAAATATGTCCCAGGACCAGTTAAGGCAGTTTCAACCCCGCCATGAGTTCTTCATCGGTCTCGACTCCGACGGCTGTGTGTTTGACTCGATGGAGATCAAGCACAAGGAGTGCTTTGCGCCTGTGTTCATCAAGTACTGGGCGTTGCAGCCGGCGTCGAAGTTCGCGCGGGCGGCCTGGGAGTTTGTCAACCTGTATTCGGTGTGGCGGGGGGCGAACCGGTTTCCGGCGCTGGCCAAGGTCCTGGACCTCATTGTGGACTGGCCGGAGGCGATGCGGCGGGGCATCAAGATCCCGGACATCACGCCGCTAAAGAATTTCATCAACTCCGGGGTGCCGCAGGGCAACCCGTCGCTCGAAGAGGTGGTCGACCGGAGCGCGGACCCAGTGCTGTAATTGACGCTCGATTGGAGTAAGGCGGTGAACCGCGCGATCGCCGACATGGTGGCGGGCGTGCCGCCGTTTCCGCTGGTGCGCGAATGTCTGGACAAGCTCACGGCCCAGGCCGACCTGGCGGTGATCTCCGGTACCCCGGGCGAGGCGCTCGCGCGTGAGTGGGAGGAGCACCGGATCAATCAGTATGCGGCGGTGATCGCCGGGCAGGAGATGGGCACTAAGAAGGAGCATCTCCAGATCATGGCCGGTGGCCGCTACAAGCCCGGCCATGCCCTCATGATCGGCGACGCCCCGGGCGACTTGAAGGCCGCCCGCGCCAACCACTTTCTGTTTTTCCCGGTCAACCCGGGACACGAGGAGGAGTGCTGGCAACGGCTGCTTGAAGAGGGTCTCGATCGCTTCTTTGCGGGAACTTTCGCCGGCGATTACGAAAAGAAGCGCGTCGAGGAGTTCGAGAAGCTTCTGCCCGATACGCCCCCCTGGAAGAGGAGCTGAGTAGGCATTGCGGCGCGCAGCACGAGCTCTGCCGGAAGCCGGTGAGGCCCGCGCCTCCCCCGGTGGGACCGCTGCACATCGCTCGGCGCAACGATCCCTTCGGGCGTTGAGCCTCCGGCCGGGGGCCGGCTGCGGGCCAGGGGGGCCCCATACATGACTTGCCCGGGCGATAGCTCTCAGAACTTCCCAGTGTCCACGTACTTCTGCGCGAGCACCGCCCACCAGTCCAGGGCCAAGCCCTGCTTTACATACTCATAGGACATCCAGCCATATCCGTTGACGCCCCACCCGGCGCCCCAGGAATTGCGGATCAGCAGG
>JACQDI010000914.1 GCA_016201195.1 Acidobacteriota bacterium
CCCGGTCGCTGGGGCCAGCACATGCGGCCCTCGCTCGGCAGGCGGTTGCCGGTCAATTGCCTCCATGCCATCGTAGACGACGGAGATTCGGTTTTCGTCGACCCCGGCCTCGAGCAGGCGCGCCTTGACGAATTCGGAGACAGCGAGATACCGCGCCGCGCGGCGATACTTCCAGCGCGAGAGGACACCGGCCCGCACCGGAAACGCGACTCGCCGGGAAACCACCAGCGTGGGGCCGCGCGGCACCAGGGTGGCCAGTGTGTGCGCCCGCGCGTCGTGGGCGTGGATGACGTCGGCGCGGTGCGCCTCGCGGGCCAGATTGAGGGGGGTCAACGGGAGGGTGGCGAACTCAGCCCGAGCCAAGATCACCTGGTCGTGTCCGAGCTGAGCCAGCCCCCGGGACAGCAGGAATAACTGCCGCTGTCCCCCTCGCAGCTCGCGGCCCGTATCCAGGTGGAGGATGCGCATGGCTTGCGGCCGCCCTACTAGCTCATGTTCCGGGCCTTGGCGTACTTCACAAATACGTACGTGGCGGCCATGTAGGCGATGATCAGGCCCTCGATTCCGTCTTGGAAGCCGCGCTGAAGCACGTAGGTCTTGAAGAACGTCCAAGGCGGCGAAAGCAGCAGGCGCCACAAGGGTATTCGCCGACCCTGCGCCACCAGCTCCTGGGCGGCCAGCGTGGTGTAGCGGTCGGTGGTCTTCAGGTGCTGGGAGAGCGAGTCGCAGGTGTAATGCAGGAGGTTCGACTGTAAGTCGGCCACGCGCCCGTCGACCTTCACGCTCTCGTGGACGTATTCGCCGATCCATCGCGCCTTGCGGCGGTCGTAGAGCCGCACCTTGCGGTCGGGGTGCCAGCCGGAATGCAGAATCCAGCGGCCCATGTACTGGGCCAGGCGGGGGATGGTGTAGGCGTCGGCTTGCGGGCCATTGCGCTTGATCTCCCAGATTTCGGCCTCCAGGGCCTCGCTCAGCGCCTCGTCGGCGTCGATAGAGAGGATCCAGTCGTGAGCGGCCTGCTCGGCGGCGAAGTTTTTCTGAGCGGCGTAGCCCCGCCAGTCGGTCTCGATCACGCGCGCCCCCAGGCGTGAGGCGATCCCAAGCGTGCGGTCGTGTGAACCGGAATCGACTACCACGATCTCGTCGCAGCACCGCAACGACTCGAGCGCCCGGGCCAGGTTGGATTCTTCGTTCAGGGTGACCAGCGTGGCGGAGATCTTCAGCAACCGGGATCGCCCCCTTAATTGAAGACAAACGGGTTGGGCATAAACGACAGGACGAAAATCAACAGAGCCAGGGCGCCGAGGCGCTGCCGGACCGCACCCAGCGGCTGCTCGTCGTAAATGACCGGATGGCGCGATCCCAGGAAGAACAGCACCACCGCCCAGAACAGCCAGCCCCACCAGTACACCAGCCCAACCGGAACCAGCAGCAGCACAAAGACCCGCGAAAGGCGTCGGTGCCGCTCGCCTACGAACGCGTAGAGGATATGCCCTCCGTCCAGTTGGCCGATGGGCAGCAGGTTCAGGGCGGTGGCGAACACCCCGATCCAAGCCGCCCGCGCTACCGGGTGGAGATAGATCAGGCCGTCCGCAACGCCCGGGAAGATCATCTTCTGAAACAGCCACAACAGGGCGGGGGACCCGAACAGGATCGCCCCCTCGCGCGCCACGTCGGGAACAATCTTGGAGTAAGCCAAGCCGATCGAGAGGGCGGGCAGCAGGAACACGAAGCCGGCCACCGGCCCCGCGATGCCGATGTCGAATAAGGCGCGGCGGGAATAAATTGGCCCGCGGATGCGGATGAAGGCTCCCAGGGTTCCGATCAACGTGGGCGCAGGAAGAAAGTATGGCAACGAGGCGTCCACCCGATAATACACGCACGCCAGGTAGTGCCCGAACTCGTGAGCCAGCAAAATGGCGAGCAACGTCAGCGAGAACGGGAGACCGGCCACCAGTTGCGAGGGGCTCGCCCAGATCTCCGGGTACGTTGTCCAGCCTTCAACGGCCGGCAGGTTATGCGCAAAGTTGTATGCCAGCCGGGAACCTACCACGGTGGTCGAATAAACGGTCAGCAGGAACAGCAAGACGTGCAGCCAGTAGCGTTGGGAGAACCGCGCCGGCTCAGTGGCCGAAACAAAAGGCGGCCTCGCGGCGGTCGAAAAACCGTACTCGGGCGTCGAAAAGGAATCGTGCTCCGCCATCGGACATCCCAAGAACCATTCTCACGCAAAGACGCAAAGACCGCAAAGAAAACCCTGAAGAAGTCCTTTGCGGTCTTTGCGTCTTTGAGTGAAGCCGTTCTTTTCGAGACGCAACACTAGAGGGTCTGTAGTTCTTTGCCCGGCTTGAAGCGCACCGCCTTGCCGGGCGGGATGCTGACTTCTGCGCCGGTGCGGGGATTGCGGCCGATGCCGGTCTTGCGGGGCTTCACGTTGAAGACGCCGAAGCCGCGCAATTCGATGCGATCGCCGCGCTCGAGAGCGCGCTTCATCGACTCGAAAACGGTCTCCACCGCCATCTCGGCCTTCGTCTTCGTGATCCCGGTTTTGTTGACGACCTGGTTGATGATGTCCAGCTTGATCATGGCGCCCTCGTTCGCTGTATCCCCGCTGCGGTCCAGAAGTTCATGATAGGCAACGGGTTACGGTTTGTCAAGAAAGAAAGGTAAACTGTATGTAGTGGGGCTTAAGATGGGGCTGCTGGCACTGTTGCTTTGCTCGCTTCCAGTTTGGGGCGAGACCTTCCTGATTCAGGCTGAAGGCGGGCGCAACTCGATTCAAGTGCATTCCAGAACCCAATTGGACAGCTTCGTCAGCCACACGCAGACGCTGAGCGGGCGAATTGAACTAGATCCAGCCAGTCCGGGACCGGACTTGGCCGGCCACGCGGAAGTGGCGCTGGAGAGTCTTGACACCGGGATCCCCCGGCGCAACCGGCACATGAAAGAGAAAGTTCTCGAAACCGACCGATATCCCAGCGTTTCGTTTACCCTCACCGGCGTTCGCAAACCCCTGCCGGCTTCGCTCCCGGACGGAAGGCCGGTCGAGGTTACCGTTTCCGGCCGGCTCCGGCTTCACGGGGTCGAGAAGCAGATCGAGGCGCCGCTGCAGGTCATCTACCACCAGGCCAGGCACGAGCTGGCCATCACCGGCCGGTTTTCCCTTCTACTGTCGACCTATGGCATCAAGGCCCCCCGCTTCCTGCTGCTAAAAGTGGCGGACGAGCAGCAGGTTTCGTTTAGCCTGTCGGCGGTCCATCGCTAAAAGCTTGACTTTCGGTCCACTTTTTCGTGTTAAGATAGGCCCAGGGTGGGAGGGACCGCGGTGGAGGCGTCCTCCCGGCCCGGATCACGGATTTTCGTTGGATGCCTTCGTTATCGGCAAGTGACTCAAGGGATTGTGGGACCAGACCCACGATCCCTTTTTTATTTGCACGTGGGGGCCTTCGACGAGTTCAAGGAGACGTTGTTTCAATGAAAGAAAAAGGGACAGTGAAGTGGTTTAACGCCGCCAAGGGCTATGGGTTCATCCAGCGCTCGGCGGGCGAGGATGTGTTTGTTCATTTTTCCGCCATCCAGTCGGATGGCTATCGGACCCTGGAGGAGGGCGCGACGGTGGAGTTCAAGGTCAAGCAAGGCCCCAAGGGTCTGCAAGCGGAAGAAGTGACGATTGTATAGCCAAGCGGTGACGGGGCGCCGGGATTGAAATCCGGCGCTCCGTTTATTTTAGGCAAGGAGGAGCATATCGACCCCAGACCGTTCATCCCGCGCCCCAAGGGACGGCGCGACAATGTCAACCAGTTCATCCGGGCCCGCGAAGTCCGGGTGGTTTTTCCCGACGGGCAGGTGGAGGTTCTGCCCACGCCCGTAGCGGTTCGCCGGGCCAAAGAGATGGATCTCGATTTGGTCCTGGTTTCTCCCACCGCCGATCCGCCGGTGGCCAAGGTCATCGACTACGGCGAATACGCCTACCAGCAGAAAAAGCGCCAGCACGAAGCCAAGAAGAAGCAGCACGTCATGGAGCTGAAGGAGGTCAAGTTCCGTCCCAACACGGACGAGCACGACTATGGCTTCAAGCGGAACCACGCCGTGCGGTTTCTCCAGGAAGGCAATAAAGTGAAGGCCACGGTCGCCTTTCGCGGCCGGGAAATCACGCACGCCGACCTGGGGCGGGGCCTGCTCGAGAAGCTGGTCTTGGAGGTGTCGGAGTATGGCGTGGTGGAGGGGCGCCCCCGCATGGAGGGCCGCCTGATGCACGTCATCATCTCACCGAAGAAAGCCAAGTAAAGGCCCACGCCAAGACGCCAAGAAGGCAAAGACGCCAAGAAAACCCTTGCGTGGGCTCTTAAGGCTATGGCGCGCCCTGGCGGGCGTGTTCGACCAGGTGGTCGCAGCCGCGGACGGTGAGCGCCATCATGGTGAGCGTGGGGTGGTGGCACCCTGAACTGACGAAGGGCCCGCCCCCGAAGACGTAGACGTTCTGGACGTCGTGCATTCGGCAGAATGGGTCTAAGACGCTCGTTTTCGGATCCAGCCCGATGCGGCGCGCGGCGCGCACGAAGATTTGCTCGGCACAGTTGTAGGGCATCCCCGGCTGGAAGATCCCGTCGGGCAACTGTGGGTAACCTTCCTTGTAAGCGCTGACCCCGATGTGCCGTTCCACGCGATCGTAGTAAGGGGCGAGATCGGCGTAGCGGAG
>JACQDI010000915.1 GCA_016201195.1 Acidobacteriota bacterium
GCCCAGAAGGGTCTGGTGGAGGCCGGCGGGATGACGCTGGCCGAGCTGCTGGCGGACCTGGATGGCCGTTACCCCGGGTTTCGGTTTCGGATCATCAACGAGCAGGACGCGATTCGGGACCACATTAAGATCTTCGTGAACCAGGAGCAGGTGGCGACGATCCGCGTGGCGCTGCGCTCGGGTGACGAGGTCCAGATCATCTGCGCGCTCAGCGGGGGATGAAGGCGATCCACAAGACGCTCTCGGAGCTTGGCCTGCTGCTCGAGTCGGACCCGAAGCTGCCGAGCGTGGCGAGTTTGGCGGCCGGGCAGCCGGTGAGGGGATCGTGGTGGGGGCATCCCCAGGGACACGCCATTTTCCGGGCGCTGCGGGAGCTGGCGGCGCGGCCGGATGTCCTGGTGTGCAAGCTGGTCTCGGGCAAGGTCACCTTTGTCGATCGGAAGCTGTGGCCGGCGGTGGTGGCGGTAGGGACGGGGCGAGAGCCATGGCAGATGTCGGGCCTTTCGCGTGCAGCCCGGTCCTTGCTCGATCGGGTGACGCGGGAGGGGCGGGTCGAGACTTCCGGAGAGGCCGCCCGGGAGCTGGAGAGAGTACTTCTGATCTATAGTGAGCAGATCCACACCGAGGGCGGGGCGCACGCCAAGATTCTTCAAAGCTGGGAGCGGTGGGGCAAGGCTTCCGCTCGAATCACATCCGAACAGGGGAAGCGGGACTTGGAGAGAGCCGTGGGCAAGCTGAACCGCCGCTTCGGGGGCAATGGCCGTTTGCCTTGGCCCCAGGCCACCTGGTAGCGCAGGGGCGCTTGGCTGGCTGACGGCGGCCGGAGCGGGCGCGGGTATGTCTTTCAAGTCAGTGCTCTTCAACAGACCGTCTATGGGCTCCAGGAGCGTGCCCTTCTTGAACAGTAAGGCCCCAACCCCCGGCGGTTACGCCGGCGCGCTTGACGACGCTATAGGCATTGACCTCGCCGGTGATCTCGCCGCGGGCGGTCTTATTTACACGTGTACACCGATGAACTGCCCTATCTTTAGGTGTACACTAAAGTGCCTGTATTTCAGGGGGGGTCTGACAACCAGTCCTGTCAGCAAGGAGGAGCCCAATGTTCAAGTCTCTGATTCTTGTCGCCGCCGCGATGGTCTTTTGTTTCTCTGCGGCCGGCCAGACCGCGACCGGCATCCTGCAGGGCCGCGTGAGCGACGCCACGGGCGCTGCCGTGCCCGAGGCGAAGGTCGCCATTGAGAGCGAGCGCACGGGGGTCCGGCAAGAGCTCGTCACTAACCAGGAAGGGCGCTTTGTGCAGCCCTACCTGCTGCCGGGTGATTACCGCGTAACAGTGGAGAAGCCCGGCTTTGAGAAATACGTGACCAGCGGCGTCAAGGTGAACGTGCAGCAAACGGTCGCTCTCGAGATTCCCTTAAAGGTCGGCGAGGTTACCACGGCCGTCGAGGTGAGCGCCAGCGCCGTGCAATTGGCGACCACGACTTCGAGCCTGGCCACCGTCATCGAGAACAAGAGAATCTTGGATCTGCCGCTCAATGGGCGGAGTCCGTTTTCGCTGGCTACGCTGTCACCGGGAGTGATCCCGGGGGGCGGATCGACGCCCTGGATCAGCGGAGGCAGAAACGCCTCCAGCGATATCACCGTCGATGGGACCTCGATCATCCTTCCCGAAAACAACACGGGGATTCTTCAGCTTGGTTACACGCCGATCGTGGATAGCATCGAAGAGTTCTCCGTCATCACGAATTCGCTGGCGGCGGAGTACGGCAGGACTGGCGGAGGGGTGATTAATGTGGCAACGCGCTCTGGAACGAACAGCTTACACCTTACGTTGTTCGAGTTCCTGCGCAACAGCCAACTGGACGCCAACACCTGGGGTAACAATAGAAACGGCGCCCCGAGAACGCCCCTGCAGCGGAACGAGTTCGGCGGTACGGTAGGCGGGCCTGTCTGGATACCCGGGGTCTACGACGGCAAGAACCGGACGTTCTTCTTCTTCAGCGAACAGAGCGTTCGTGCGCGGAACGGGGCCAGCGCTACCGCCACCGTGCCGATTGACGCCTGGAGGGCGGGCGACTTCTCGGACCTGCGAAATGGGAACGGACAGCCAGTACTGCTTTACGATCCGCTGGCGGTAGGGACGGACAACAACCGCCAGCAATTTCCGGATAACAAGATCCCGCTGGCGCGGTTCAATACGATCGCCAAGAACCTGCTTCCTTACTGGCCGAAGCCCAACGCCGTTCCGACCAACGCGTTTACCGTCCAGAACAACTACTTCCTATCGGGCAAGTCGCTCGGCCGGAACGACAAATTCGACAGCCGGCTGGACCACAACTTTTCCAGCAAGCTGCGAATGTGGTCTCGCGGCTCCTACGAGCGTAACCACAGCGAGCCCCTGAACGGCTTCGGCAACATTGGCACGTCGTCCGGCGACGGGCCCGGCGATACCTACAACTACAACGTGGCGGTGAACGCGGTCTATACGTTCAGTCCGACCACCATCGCGAACTTCAACTACGGGGTTGGACGCCGCAATCTCGTGCGGCTCCCCTTCTCGCGAGGCTTCGATATCCGGCAACTCGGCTTCCCCCAGAGCGTATACGACGCGGCGGTTAAGCTCGGCCTCGAGTTCCCGCGATTCGACTTAGGCGGGAACACCAATCTCTCTTCGCTGGGACAGGCGACGTTCACCACGCTGTTGGACCGGGATCTGGCGCACGCCGTGCGGGCCGATCTCACCAAAGTGCTGAGCAACCACACGATCAAGTTCGGCGGTGAGTTCCGGAAGCTGTTCCTCAACTTTACGCAGCTTGGTCAGCCCGGCGGGCAATACAGTTTTGGCTCTCAATGGACGCAGCGGGCGGCCGGCACCAACACCACCTCCACCACCCAGGGCAACGGCTTTGCGTCCCTCCTGGTGGGCGTGCCAAACAGCGGTACCATCGAGCACACATTCGATATTGCGAGTGCCAGTGAGTACTATGGCCTATATGTCCAGGACGAGTGGCGGCTGACCCGAAAACTTACGCTCAACATAGGCCTGCGCTGGGACCTCGACACGCCCCACACGGAACGCTACAACCGTCTGAGCTATTGGGACATCGATGCGACATCGCCGATCGCGGGCAAAGTTCCGATCTTCCCCAACCTCAGGGGCGCTATGAAGTTCGCGTCGCCGGATCATCGCCGGCAGGTACCGCTGGATCTGAACAACTGGGGCCCGCGGTTGGGCTTCGCCTACAGGCTGAATGAGAAAACAGTCTTCCGCGGAGCTTACGCCATGATGTACTCCCCTTCTGTGGTGCAGGCCGCCGGCACCTCGGGCAGCTCGGGGACGGAAGGATTTCGAAGCTCGACCGGGATGATCGTTTCGACCGACAACACGAACATTCTGGCTACGCTCAGCAATCCTTTTCCGAACGGTTTTAACTTTCCCCTGGGAAGCGTCGAAGGCCCCACCAGTGGAACCAGCACCAATCTCGGTCTGGGAATCGGTGAGAGCTTCTTCAACGACTGGCGCAATCCCGTGATCCAGCAGTGGAACGCCAACCTCCAGCGTGAGCTGCCGGGCGGTTGGGTCATAGAAGCCGCCTACCTGGGCAGCAAGGGCCAACACCTGCCGGATGGAGAGAGCAGCATGCAATTCAACCAGTTGCCGCCTTCCTATTTCGCCCTCGGGGACCGGTTGCTCTCCAATAACGCCAACCTGGTGGCAAATCCCTTCTTCGGCGTTATCACCAACCCGAATTCGAGTCTCTCCCGATCGACGGTGCAGTACGCGCAATTGCTCCGGCCCTTTCCGCAGTACACCAGCGTGGGTGCGTTCCGGAAACCCCAAGGCAACTCGCTCTACCATTCCTTCACCCTGCGGGTGGAAAAGCGGTTTTCGCACGGATTGAGCACCCTGATCAGCTTGACCGCCGGAAAGCTCATTGACGACGTTTCGCAGCAGGTAACGTTCCTCGGGCAAGCTGGCACCAAGCAGGACTTCTACAACCGGCACGCGGAGCGGGCCGTCTCGGCGCAGGACATCTCCCAGCGCCTCGTCATCAGCGCCAACTACGAACTCCCGTTTGGCAAGAACCGCAAGTTCCTGTCGTCGATTCCCACGGCCGCGGACTGGGTCCTCGGCGGATGGCAGGTGAACGGCATCGCCACTTACCAGACGGGCCTGCCCATAGCCATCGGCAACGGCCAGAACAACGCCAACATCTTTTCGGTGGGGCAGCGCCCGAACACCAACGGCAAAAACCCCAAGATCGACGGCGGCATCGACGAGCGGATCGACCGCTATTTCGACACCAGCGTGTTCAGCCAGGCCGCCATCTTCACCTTCGGCAATGTGTCGCGGTTTGTAGGGAATCTGCGCGGGCCGGGGACCAACAACATAGATTTCTCGCTGTTCAAAGACTTCCGGTACCACGAACGCTTCCGAGCGCTACTCCGCGGGGAAGCGTTCAATCTGGATAATCATCCCATCTGGAATGGGCCGGGAACCACGGTAAACGATCTCGCTAATTTCGGGAAAATCAACTCCAAGGGCGGCCAACGCCGCCAAGTCCAGGTGGCGCTGAAACTCATATTCTGAAGCGGAGTTCGGAACGCGACATTATGCAACTGGTATGAAGCGCCGGCGGTTCTTTGCGCTTGGCGTGAGATCTTTAGCTGGCCACGGCCAGGCTGCGGTAGCCGGCGGCGGCGTGCAGAATGCGGCGGACCTCGGATTCCTGGTAGGGTTCGACCAGGGCGTCGAAGCCGCCGGCCTCGAGCACCTGGGTCCAAAGGCGCTCATCCGCCACGCGA
>JACQDI010000899.1 GCA_016201195.1 Acidobacteriota bacterium
CGTAGTAGCCCACCCCCGAGGCGCACACCAGCACGGCGGGCCGCGGACTCGCGGCCTCGATCGCCGTCACCAGGCGCCGTGTGCTGCGCACCCGGCTCTCGCGAATCCGCTGCTTCTTTGCCTCGCTCCACCGCCCGGCCACAGTTTCGCCGGCCAGGTGAAACACCACGTCGATGTTTTGAACGCTTTCGGTAGGTGGCGGGCCGGCCTCAGGGTCCCAGCCGAATACCCGAACCTCTGCCCCCAGCGCGCGCCGGGCGCGCTCCGGATCCCGGCTCAGGACCACCGCCCGCTCGAGCGAGCGCAGCAGCTTCCGTCCCACGAAACCCGTCGCTCCCGTCACCAGCGCCCGCATCCCTCCCATTATCCCGCTTCTGGAGGCGTAAGGAAAAACACAAGAAGAGAATTAAGGCCCAAATTTACTTGATCGGCCCATCCTATTTGATAGCATTGGACAATGTAACGGGAGGATGGCAGATGACAGGCAGGCGCAGGCTCGCCGTTGCCGTTGCGGCTTTATTCTTTTTATTCCGTCCGCGTCTCCTGGCTCAGGCTGAGGATCCCAATGCAGACAAGCCGGAGTATGGCGTGCCGCACCCGGAATGCAGCTTTTTCACCGAGAAACGCGAGCGCTACCTGCGCGCGGATCTCGAGGGACGTTACGCCAACGGCGGCACATCGTTCACCGCTCTCACCGAAGACGTGGTGGGTGCTTTGCCGCCCTCCGGAATGCCTCCCGCCCGCAGCCGCTCCGGCGCGTTGCGCGAAACGGCGTTTGACAACTACATCGACACGCACATCTTCACCGCGCTGCGCCGGCTGGGGATTCCGGCGACCGATCTCTCCTCCGACCAGGAGTTTCTGCGCCGCGTGACCCTCGACCTGACCGGGCGCATCCCCACGGCGGATGACGTGGTGCAGTTCCTGGCCGATCCTCGGGGGGCCGAGAAGCGCACGGAGTGGATCGACTATCTACTCGGCCATGGATATCAACTGGACTACGATCCGCTACGACGATCCCTTCAAGCGCGGCTTCGAGTACGTGCCGTTCTCGAAAGACGACGCCTACGGGCCGATCAACGAGTTGTGGGGCTGAATTCCATCCCCGCGAAACTGACTACCGACACCTCGTCGATGTTCCACTGCTCGTAGCGCAAGAGGCGCCCGCGCGCGGCGGGGACGGCTCGCAGGAACGTGTACAGCGGTGAATACCCGCACCAGCGCAGCTCATCGTGGTTGGGCTTGACCAGCTCGAAGAATCCCTCGCTGTCGCCGGCGCAGACCTTGTCGAGGCGCTCCTGGTCGGCGCGGCGCACGCCCTCCAGGCGGCCCTCCTCGGCGCGGGCCTCGAACGGATCGCCGTAGCGGCGCCCGATGTGGGCGAGGTCAATTCCCAGCACCCAGAAGACCCGGTCCCGCTGCTGCTCGCCCCATTCGCCGAGCACCTCGAAGAAGCGCCGGAGGTTGTCGTTCGACTCCGGCGGCCGCCCGGTGAGAAGGCTTTCCACCAGCGGCCCGCACAGGATCGGGGCAATCTTGACGCCGTTCCCCAACCGGTGCTGCAAGAAGATGCACTGGAACTCGATCGAGTGCTCGATCGAGTGGCAATAGTCCTCGACGAGCACCGCGTCGCCGCCCCGCTCGGCCAGCCGGTTGATTAGCTCGAGATCCGGCTCCAGGGTTCCCAGCGGCGTCACGAACGGCTTGCGGGTCAGGCCGAATTTCTCGGGCGCCCCGTAGTGCGAGGTTCCGAGCAGGATGAAGGTTTTCTCCGCCTGCTCGAGTCCCAAGCGGCGGTAGGCGGCGGCGTAACTCCGCCAGCCGCCCTCGGGGCTGACGTGCGGCGCTGCCAGACCGATCAGGTTCGCGGCCGGACTCACCGGGCTGGCCGGCTCGTGCCCGTCGCGGCTGTACTCATCGAGCTGCCGGTGCAGCCCCGCTCCTTCGTTCGGATATGCCGGTCCGGCATGTGCGGGCTCGCGCCGAGGCGCGTCCCGAAACGCCCGGTGCTTGCTCTCCTTGAGCGCGTCAAACTCGGCGGTGTGCAAGAAGCCCTGCTGCCACAGCGTGTCGGCCATCCTCTGCACCAGCTCGCCGGGAACCAGTTGGCCGGTCAGCCGCACCAGGTGCGCCAGCAGGTCCAGGTCGGTCTGTTCCCCGTCAAAAAACGAGAGGCCCTCGGCCAGCAGCGACGGCACGATGACCATCGCTTCGGTATAGCGATAGGGATCCCGAATCAGCACGCCGGGCCGCTCGGGAACCGGCGAGGGCATGAACTCCAGATCCATTCGCAGCCGCGGCAGCGCGTGGGCCATACCTTTACTATCGCACCGGCAGGCCATTCGTGGTGGAGTGGGCGTGAGCCAGACGTAGAATGAGGGCTGGGTACAACAGCGCGGAATGTTCCTATGAGCATTGACGTCGATCGGGATACCGAGCGCCTGATTGAGCAGGAAGTACAGGTGGGACACTTCCCGGATGCTGCTTCTCTGATTCGTGAAGCCGTCCGTCATTTTCTGATTACCCGTGAGGACCTCGGATACACCCGGGAGGAGATCGACACCTTGCTGGCCGAGGCGATCGCGTCCCTGGAGCGGGGCGAGGGTATCGATGGCGAAGAGTTCTTCGCAGAGTTGGAAACCAAGGAAGCCGAACTTCGCCGCCGCGGATGAAACGCTTCCGTCTCGCGCCCGTCATGGTCAGGCCCCGAGGGTAACAGCCGAGCAAGTCAGTAAAGGAGCTTTTCGCCCGCTCCGTGTCGCTGCCGCACGCCGATGGCGAGGTGAGCGTGCCTCGTTTGCTCAATGGGGTCCCGAAACCGGGCTTGGAATTCCCGAGCCACGCGGACCCGGAATCGCTCCCACTGCGCCCCGTCCACTGCCTCGCGCAGGATCCGGGCCTGCACGGAGATTTCCCGGAGAGCGAGAAATTCCGCCGTGCTCATCGAGGTCTTGTACTCGCGGGGCTCGACCTCGATCCGGATCAGTCCGGCCTCGGTGAGGGCCTCCCGCAAGTGCGCGGCCTCCGCGAACCAATCCTCCCACGGCAGCGCCCGGCGTATCGCGCCGGCGAAGACCTGGGCGTCGATGAGCGATTCCGCGATCTCGCGCCACAATTGGGTGAACTCGTTCTCGATCACGCCCCACGCGGTGACCCCCAGCCGGCCCCCGGGCCGCAGCACCCGTACCATGTCCGCCAGGGCCGTTCGGTAGTCGGGGCAGTGTGAGAGGACAAAGCTCGCCAACACCCGATCGAAGACGCCATCCGGAAAC
>JACQDI010000918.1 GCA_016201195.1 Acidobacteriota bacterium
ACAAAAGGAGTGACAAAGCACGAGCGATGTGATACGTAGAAGAAGAAGGGCAAGCGGCCGGCAGTGAGGCGGCATAAAAGAGGAAATTTGAACGTAGCACGCGGGAAATCAGGCCCGCAACCGGCCAGGCGCACATGACGTGCACGGCGTGCGGTTATAAAGAGGTCGAAGAGGGCGACCATCGCTGTCCCCGGTGCGGCCGGCGGCTGGATCGTCCGGCGCCCAAGTCTGTGTCGCCAATCCCCAGTGGAGGGCCGGCCGCCGCTCTGGCTCCCGAGTGGAAGCACGAGCTTTCCGAGCGTTTCGAGCAGTTCCAGCACAAGCGGGCGCGGCAGCGCGGCTTATTCGACGAGCCGGTGGCGGAAGAAAAATCCGAGGAAGTGCCCCGCCCCAACCCCGCCGACAAGGTTCTCGCCTTTGAAGATATCGCCCCCGAGCGGATCGAGCCATTGATCGTGGAGCGCCCGGTCGATCCCACGCCGCCGAGCCGCAGCCGGGAGCAAGCTGTCCTGCCCAAGGTCCAGCCGCCGCGTCGCTCGGTTCCTCTACCGCCACCTCGGCCGGCTCCCCTCGAGCCGCCTCCGCGCGAGGATGCTTTCCCCCGCGACATCCTCTGCCCCAATCCCGTCGCCGCCCTGCCCTTGCGGGCCATGGCCGGGGCGCTGGATCTCGCCGTGGGAGCCGTGGCCGCCGGCGTTTTTTGGACGACCTTCCACCTGATGGGCGGCGCTTTCCACTTCAACGAGAAGGCGGTCTCCGGCATGGCGCTGGCCACGGGTGTGCTGCTCGGCTTTTACTTTTTCCTCTATACTTTTTGTGGCCCCGAGACGCCCGGGCTAGTATGGATGCGCCTGACCATCCTCGATTACGACGGCTCTCCACCGCGAATCGGCCAGCGCCTGGTGCGGGCTGTGGGCCTGCTGCTCAGCGCCGCCGCGCTCGGCTTCGGTTTTCTGTGGGCCCTGGTCGATGAGGAGGCGCTGACCTGGCATGACCGGATGTCGAAAACGTTTGTTACCAGGCGGCAACACCATTCTGACTCCTGACTCCTTATGATTCAATTTGACTACGCCAACCTGCTCGCCGACCTGGTCGGCGCCGAGCACGGGGTTTCTCGCGCCGAGATCGACCAGAATCGCGCCGCCGCCGCGCGGGCCGTGGAGAGCTTCCGGAAGAAATCAGAAAGCGGGCGGTACGGGTTTCCCCACCTGCCGTTCCAGGAGAAAGTCATCGACGAGGTGCGGAAGTTTGCCGCCGCTTGCAAGGGCCGCTTCGACTCGATCTGCCTGGTCGGGATCGGCGGCTCAGCGCTCGGAGCCTGGGCGCTCGATTGCGCGCTGCGGGGGCCGCACCCGGTGCAGAAGGAGTTCGGCCGGATGAACCCGCGTCTGGTGATCCTGGACAACGTGGATCCGGCGTTCCTGGGAGCGGCTCTGGATTCGATGAACCCGAAGCGGACCCTGGCCCTTGCCATTACCAAGTCGGGCTCGACTGCGGAGAGCATCAGTACCTACCTGGTGGTCCGCGCCTGGCTGCACAAGGCCGTGGGCGCGAAAAACATTGCCCGGCACGTGGCCATGGTCACCGAGCCGGAGTCGCCGGAGGGCAAGGTTTCGGACCTGCTGGCCATGGCCCGCCGGGAGAGCTGCCCGGCGTTCTACCTGCCGGTCAACGTGGGGGGGCGGTTCAGCGTCCTCTCGCCGGTGGGCCTGCTCCCGGCGGCGCTCGCGGGGATCGACATCCGGAAGCTCTGCGCGGGTGCTCGCGACATGACCCACCTGTGCTGGAAGACCGAGCTCGACGCGAACCCGGCGCTGCTGCCGGCGCTGCTGCACTGGCTGCTGCTCGAGCGGCGGTCGAAGCCCATCCAGGTGGCGTTCAGCTACAGCAACCTGCTGTGGGGCGTCGCCTTCTGGTTCCGGCAACTATGGGCTGAGTCGCTCGGCAAGAACGGCCGCGGGCAAACGCCGGTGGCCGCCCTCGGCGTCACCGACCAGCACTCCCAGGTGCAGCTCTATCTGGACGGCCCCAACGACAAGGTCTTCACCTTCTGGACCGCAGGCGGCGCGCGGGCAATGAAGATCCCGCGAGCCTTCTCGGATCTGGCTTCGGCGGGCTACCTCGGCGGCCAGGCGATGGGGGCTCTGTTTGACGCCGAGCGGAGAGCCACCGCTGCGGCTCTGGCGCAGAAGCAGCGCCCCAACTGCACGTTCACGCTGCCCCGCGTCGACGCCTACCACGTGGGCGCCTTCCTGCAACTGATGGAGTTCGAGGTCGCCTTCATGGGCGAGCTGATGGGCATCGACGCCTTTGATCAGCCGGGCGTCGAGCTGGGCAAGCGCCTGACCTACGCGCTGATGGGACGCAAAGGATTCGACGAATACCAGCGGCAGTTTGACGATTACGAGAAACTCCGGCGGCGGGCTCTCGGGTGATGGTCTGGAACGGTTTTAACGCCCGTGAACTGGCGGTGCTGCGACGGCTGAACACGCCGGGCAAGATCCAGCGGTTCCTGGACGAGCTGGGCTACAACAAGGAAAAAGAGGGCGAGACTTGCCGCTCGCCCCGCCGCGTCCTGCGGGAGAACGTGGCCCAGTGCATGGAGGGCGCCCTGTTCGCCGCCGCTGCGTTGCGGGCGCAGGGCTTCCCACCGCTGATCGTCGATCTCGAGTCGGTGCGCGACGACGACCACGTCGTGGCCGTCTTCCGCCAGCACGGCCACTGGGGCGCCATCGCCAAATCCAACTACGCCGGCCTGCGCTTCCGGGAGCCGGTGTACCGAACGCTCCGCGAGTTGGCCATTTCGTACTTCGAGCATTACTACAACCTGGCCGGAGAGAAAACGCTGCGCACCTACTCGCGCCCCGTCAACCTCGCCCGCTTCGACCGCATCGACTGGATGACCACCAACGAGGACCTGTGGAGCATCCCCGAATACCTGCAAAAAATCTCCCACCGCCGCCTGCTCACGCCGGAGATGGAGCGCCGTTTGAACCGCATGGACGAGAGGCTGTTTAAGGCCGGGCAGGTCGGTGCGGCGGAGTGAATTTGGTGATTTGTTGATTGGAAACCCTTTGCGTCCTTGGCGTCCTTTGCGTCTTGGCGTGAAATGCCGGCCCGTGTTATCTTCCCAACCATGCCCCAGATTTTCGCCGGAACTTCCGGATTCGCGTACACCCAATGGAAACCAGCCTTCTACCCGGCTGAGGTACCCGCCAAGAAGTTTCTCGAGTATTACGCCAGCCGCCTGAACAGTGTGGAGATCAACTACACCTTCCGGCGGCTGGCCGCGGGGACAACGCTCGAGAACTGGGTACAGGCGACTAACGCGGGATTCCTCTTCGCCATCAAGGCCCACCAGAAGATCACCCACATCCTGCGGCTGAAGGACGCCGCCGAATTCACCGAGGTGTTTCTGCGCTCGATCGACCCGCTGCGGGCCACGCGGCGGCTGGGGCCGATACTGTTCCAGCTCCCTCCCGGCTTGCGCTGCGATGTGGCGCTGCTCGCGGATTTCCTGGCCCCATTGCCCGGCGATCTGCGTTACGCCTTCGAGTTTCGGCACGCCTCATGGCTCACAGATGCGGTGTATCAGCTCCTCGAGAAACACCACGTCTCGCTATGCCTCGCCGAATCGGACAAATTCGAGGCGCCGGAAGTAATCACCG
>JACQDI010000919.1 GCA_016201195.1 Acidobacteriota bacterium
ATCAGCGAGAACCTGCGCGACGAGATCCGGGCCAACCCGGCGCTCGAGATCCTGGGCGATCCGACTGCGATCGAATTCCAGGCGCAAGGAGACCTCGTCGATCTCTTGACGGAGAAGCAGGCGCCGGAGCCTGCCCTAGCACCTAACACCTGACACCTGGCACCTGAATTCATGCCTCTCTACCAGGTAGTGGTTCTCGCTGTGGTCCAGGGCGTCACCGAGTTTCTCCACATCAGCAGTACCGCCCACCTGGCGCTGCTGCCCTGGCTGTTTGGATGGCAGGACCCCGGCCTGATGTATGACGTGGCACTGCACCTGGGGACCCTGCTGGCGGTGGCGGCCTACTTTGCGGCTTCCTGGCTCCGCCTGCTTGCTCGGGCCTTTGGGCGTCACGTCGCCGACCCGGACCTGGACGCCAATCCCGGCCTGTTTTGGTTCCTGGTGGTGGCCACCATCCCCGCCGGGGTAGCCGGCCTGGCGCTCGAGAAATACGCCGAGTCAACTCTGCGCAGCCCCTACGTGATCGCCACGATGATGATCGGCATCGGCCTGATGATGGCGTGGTCCGAGGCTCGCGGCCGTTTCCAGAAGAGCCTGGGAACCATCACCCTGCCGGATTCGCTGGCCATCGGATTCGCGCAGGCGGTGGCCATCATCCCGGGGACCTCGCGGTCGGGGATCACCATCGCCGCCGCCCTGTTCCGAAACCTTGAGCGATCAGCGGCGGCCCGGTTTTCCTTTCTGCTTTCCACGCCCATCATCGCTGGGGCAGCCCTCAAGGCGGGCTGGAACGTCTTCAAGGCCGGCGGGATCGCTTCCGACCTGCGGGTCGCCTTCGGTTTGGGTGTGCTGGTGAGCGCACTCACCGGCTACGCGGCCATCGCCTTTCTGGTGCGGTATTTGCAGACCCGCACCCTCAAGATTTTCATCTGGTACCGGCTCATCTGTGGCATAATAATAATCGCTCTGGCTATCTTCTTCCGCGACCCCGTCGTTCGCCCCTAAGCCGTCCGCCAGCGGCCGCCGGGCTGGGACGAGGCTGAAGAAGAATGAGATTTCTGTCACCCACCGGCCACCGCCGGCTCAACGAGGCGGTCGGCTTGCTTCTGATGCTGTCGGGGATCGCTCTGGGTTTGAGCCTGGAGTCCTACAGCCCCCTCGACCCTTCCTTGAATACTGCCTCGCCCGCGGCCCAACCGCAGAACCTGCTGGGGTATCCTGGCGCGTACGTAGCCGATCTGGTGTTTCAGCTTTTCGGTCTGGCGGCCTTCCTGTTGCCCGTGCTGATCCTCGCGCTGAGCTGGAAATGTGTTCGCTCGGAGGCGGTACCGGCGGTGAAACCCATGGGCGCCGTGCTGCTGATGGCGAGCCTGTGTGCTGCGCTCTCCCTGCATCGCAGCGGGTACCTGTGGAAGCAGAACATTGAAACCGGCGGCTTGCTGGGACGGCTCACCGGCGATACGCTGCTCGGCGGCCTGAACATGACCGGGGCCGTGATCGCGATCCTGATGGGCGGCTTGGCGTCGCTGTATCTGCTCACCACCTTCAGCCTGGCGCGGACCGGCGGGTGGATGCAGAAAAGGGTTGTGGGCAGTGGGCTGTGGGCCCGGATGCGCCAGCGCTGGTCGGCTTGGCGGGAGCGCCGGCGCCAGGCGGCCGAAGCCAAGGCCGCGGTCAAGGCGGAGTCGATGCGCAGGCCGCGGGTGCTGGCGCCGCTGCCGCCGGGGCCGATACCCGGTGCGGTCGAGCCGGAGCCGGGGCAGCGTGTGCCCGTCGGTCCGCCGGCGATTGCCGAGCGGCCGGAAACCATGGCGATCCCCGAGGATCCTCCCATCCGCGAGCTGGAGCCGGAGCCGGTGCGGCCCACGCGCAAACCACTGACCGCCAAGTCCGCCTCGCGGAACTACAAGACCCCGCCGACCACCCTGCTCGATCCGCCCGCCGGGCGCAACCCGTATGACGAGGAAGAGCTGCGGCAGACGGCGGTGACCATCCGCGCCAAGCTCGAGGAATTCAACGTGCGTGGCGGGGTGACGCAAATCAACCCCGGCCCCGTAGTGACCACGTTCGAGTACAAGCCGGAAGCGGGCGTGAAATACAGCCGCATCACCAACCTGGCCGAAGACCTTTGCCTGGGCTTGCAGGCCGAATCGGTGCTGATCGAGCGCATTCCCGGCAAGTCCACGGTGGGCGTCGAGGTGCCCAACCGGCGGCGCGAGGTGATCAGCCTGCGCGAGATCATCGAGTCGCCCGAGTTTCACGATTCCCACTCGCGGCTCAGCATGGCCCTGGGCAAGGACATCAACGGCCGCATCCGTACGGCAAACCTGGATTCGATGCCCCACCTCCTGATCGCCGGCTCCACCGGCTCGGGCAAGAGCGTGCTGATGAACTGCATCATTATGTCCATCCTCTACAAGTCAACCCCGGACGAAGTGCGGTTCGTCCTGGTCGATCCGAAGAGACTGGAGCTGGGTCTCTACGAGGACATCCCCCACTTGCTCACCCCGGTGATCACCGACCTGAAAAAGGCGGCCTACGCGCTGCGGAACGTGACGGTCGAGATGGAGCGGAGGCTGAAGCTGCTCGCCGCGCAGGGCGTCCGCAACATCGATCAGTACAACCGCAAGATCCGCACGCAGGGCTACAAGGAGCTGAGCCTGTTCGACGACGAGGAGGCC
>JACQDI010000920.1 GCA_016201195.1 Acidobacteriota bacterium
ATGCCGATGGTGCTACTCCAAAAGGTCAGGCTCACCGAGCTGCACGGAACAGCCCGGCAAGTCCCCGTGACCATGAATCACCGGAGACAACTCCCGGCCTACGCCGACTCGAGCATCCTGGCGGAAAAACACAAAGACGCGATGGTGTTTCGAGAGAGCGGCTATCGCCGGGTCCTTTTCTCTCTCCAGGGAGCGGACGGCGAGGGGCGGTGGGCCGGCGCCACCGACTACCAGCGGGAGCTGAAACGAGTTAACGCCACCGTGCTGGTGGACCTCGCTGCAAACGGGTCCCGGGAGCTCGTGGTCAAGCTGCCGTCGCCGATGGTCGAGAAAGAGAACCTTGAGACCCTCCTGGCGCTCGACTACGCGGTCGCGCGAGCGGCCACGCTCGACTTTTGGTCTCGCTGGGGCAGTCGCGGGGCGCAGTTTGAGGTTCCCGAAAAAGCAGTCAACGACCTCTTCCGGGCCAGCCTTTGGCACGCTCTGCGGCTGCCCCGGCGTCATGGCGGCGCCCAGGAAAACGTGCGCATCGACCTCCCCTACTCGAATTTCGCTTACAGCCAGACCGGCACCCCCTGGCCGGTGAATCAGGCAGTGTACGTGGACTACATGCTCTACGACCTGCGGGGGAATCACGCCGTTTCCACCGAAGAGCTGCTGGCCCAGTTCAGCAACAACCAGGAGGAGAACGGCCGCGTGAACGGCGTGGCGAACTGGCTGGTCTACACCCCCGGCATGCTCTACGCGGTGGCCAAAAACTTCCTGCTTTCCCGCGACCGCGGGGCACTCGACCGGCTGCTCCCTCACAGCCTGAAAGCACTGGACTGGTGCCTGGGTCAGCTCAAGGACGCCTCCGGGCGCGAGGGATCCTCCCGCGGTCTGGCTGCCGGGCCGCTCAACGACGGTACCGGCCAGGGCGTCTGGGCGTTCAACCAGGCCTACCTGTTCGCCGGTCTGAACCTGTTCGGCCGCACTCTGGAGCAGATCGGTCACCCGCGCGCGCAAGAGGCCCTCGCGGCCGCCCGCACCCTCGAACAGTCCATTGAGCGAGGTTTCGCGGCCGCCAGCCTCCGCTCCCCGCTCGTGCAGTTGCGGGATCATACCTGGATTCCCTATGTGCCTTCGGAGGCGCTGACCCACCGCCGCATCCTGGACCAGTGGTACCCGACCGACGTCGACACCGGAGCCTTGCATCTGGTGCGGCTGGGCGCTCTTGCAGCAGACAGCCGCCTGGCGGAGTCCCTCCTCCACGACCACGAAGACAACCTGTTCTGGAAAGGATGGGGACTGGCCAACGAACCGGTTTACAACCAGCAGGGGACTGCCTATCTTCTTCGCGACGATCCGAAGGCGGCGATCCGGACCTTTTACAGTTACATGGCCGGCGGCTTCAGTCATTCGGTTTTTGAGCCCGTCGAGCACCGCTGGACCCACGGCCAGTACTTCGGCCCGCCGAGCACCGACGGCGCCTGGTTTGAGCTCTACCGGAACATGCTGGTCTGCGAACTGGACGACCGCACCTTGTTGCTGGCCCAGGCCACCCCGCGAAAATGGCTGGAGCACGGCAAGAAGATCGAGGTACGGCGTGCGCCCACCCACTACGGCAGCATCTCGCTGACGATCGAGAGCCAGGCCGATTCGGGTCGCATTCTTGCAACCGTGGAGCTCGACGATCAGATCCGGCCGGACTCGCTCCTCCTCCGCCTGCGCCATCCTCAGGAAAAGCCGATCCGCGCGATGACGGTCAACGGCCGGAACTGGGCGGATTTCGACACCCGCAAGGAGTGGGTTCGCATCCGCGGCCTCACGGAGCGGCGTTATTCCATTGTCGCGGAGTACTGAACTTTCGGTGTCGCAGCACCGAGGCGAGACCGTAAGGGAGGGGCAACCGTTCGCTCACGCTTGCGGCTCGGTGCCGACGCCTCGACGGTCCGATACAGCAAGCGCTGTCCTTCGGTTATCATGGCAGGGTGATCGTCGACTGCCATACTCACGTTTGGGAACACCCCGCTCACATCTGCGACCAGTTCATCGAGGACGCTAAGGCCGTCGCCGGCGAAGGATACAAGAACATCACGGTGGACCTCGACAAACACTGGGAAGCCATGCACGGCGTGGACCGCGCCATTGTGCTCGGGTTCCGCGCCCGGCACGTCGGCGTGCTGGTGCCGAATGAATACGTCGCCGCCTATGTGCGGCGGCATCCCGAAAAACTGGTCGGCTTCTGCTCGGTCGATCCCCACGACGCCGACGCCGTCGAGCAACTGGATCACGCAGTGAAGAACCTCGGGCTCCGCGGCCTCAAACTGGGGCCGATCTACCAGAACATGCACCCGTCGGACTGGCGCTTCCAGCGGGTTTTGCGCCGGGCCGAGGAACTGGAAATCCCCATCCTGATCCATCAGGGCACAACTTTTTGCTCGAACGTAACGCTGGAGGTGGCCGACCCGGTCCTTTTGCAGCCGATCGCTCTGGAGTTTCCGCGCCTCCGTATGGTCATCGCCCACCTGGGCCATCCCTGGATCGACGACACTCTGGTGCTGATCCGGAAGCACCGCAACCTTTACAGCGACATCTCCGCGCTGCACTACCGGCCCTGGCAGTTCTACAACGCTCTCGTCACTGCGATGGAGTACGGCGTTCTGGACCGGCTCCTGTTCGGGTCGGATTATCCGTTCACCACGCCCGCTGCTACCATCGAAGCGCTGCGGAACATCAACCGCATCACAGAGGGCACCGGCCTCCCCCGGCTCCCCATGGCGAAGATGGAGGAGCTGATGCAGCGCGATACGCTGCGCCTGTTGGGTGTCGACGGATGACCGAAACCCGAACGGTCTACCTCTACCCCTGGGACGCCCTGGATGAAGGCGTGCCCGCCGTCCTGGACAAGCTGCGGGACCTCGGTTTGACCGGAGTTAAGCTCGCCTGCGTGTACCACACCGGCAAGCTGCTTCTGGCGGGCAATTCCCGGCGGCGAGTTTACGTCCCCGAAGACGGGGCGCTGTACTTCCGCCCGAGCCGGCAGTTCCTTAGGGAGTCGCCGCTTCAACCCCTGGCGAGCCGCCTCTCGAAAGAGTCTGACCTGCCGGCGCTGCTCTGCGAGCAGGCCGACCGGCGCCACATGACGGTGGATGCTTGGGTGGTCTGCCTGCACAACCGCTCCATTGCGGACCGGCATCCGGCCGCGCGCGCTGTGAACGTTTTTGGCGATTCCTATCCCCACGCCCTGTGCCCGATGCAGAGCCAAGTCCAAACCTACCTGCATGCCCTGGTTGAGGACCTGTGCCGTTAC
>JACQDI010000019.1 GCA_016201195.1 Acidobacteriota bacterium
AGGAACGCGATCTGATCGTCTGTTCCGGGTGAGTAGGTCGGCCAACCGGAAGCGATTCACCTGAGCGAGAAGTCGCCTTCCCGGAGAACTGGCTGAAGGCTCAGATCCGGCGCGGCGGAAATTTGCGTTCAAATCAGGCTGGGACTGCGGGGTGTGGGGTGGGCAGTCTTACCTGCGAGCCAGCTTCCGAACCGCTTCCGCCGCTGTTACTCAGAGCCCGAAATGGGAAGCCGGCTGCCGGCTCGCAAGCAGGAGTGCTTGCGCCGCTACTATGTCAACTCGACCACGTAAACCTGCGTGTGGCCGGTCCGGTCGCTGGCGAAGGCCACCAGCTTTTCATCCGGGGAAAACGACGGGTGCGGGTGGGTCCACTGCGGGCCGTAAACCGAGTCGGTCGCCATCTCCATCCAGCTTAGCGCCTTCTGCTTTTCGGCCACCGCCGCCGCCCAGTCCTCGGCGAGCGCGTAGCGGGACTTGGTCCACTGCGTCCCCTGGTTGGAACTCTCCGGGTAGCAGATCGTCCGCCGCCGGCCGCTCGCCACGTCGATGAGCTGCAAGCCGATGTCCGGATGGTTGGTGTCGCAGACGATGGCCGTGCCCGCGCGGTTGGGGGTGATGTGCCAGGCGTTGAACTCCGCGATCGTCTCGATCCGCCGCGTGCGCCAGCTCATGCGCCTCACGGCGCGAGGCCACACCGTGAACACCAGGTCGCCGGTCGCGCCTAGAAACGTCTCGTGCACCACGAACTCGTCGTTCCCGTGCTCGTAGAGGCATTCCATGCTCGTGCCGTCGCGGCGCACCCGGTGCATGCGCGGGGCGGGGTCGGCGGCAAATTCGATCCACTCCGGCTCGACCGGCGAGAACTGCGGGTGGATCACCGTGCGGGGAAATTCGATCACCCGCCAGCGCGTTCCATCCGTTCGCCCCACGGCGATTCCGGATTGCCCGCCTTGTTTGCAGGCGGCGGTGATCCACTCACCCGAGACGTCGAGCGAGCACTCGCCCAGTTGCGCGCCGGTAAACTCGATCACCTGGCGTTCGGCGAGCGTCGAGCGCCCGGTCGCCCACAGGCCTCCCCCGCGCACCAAGTAGACCGTCTCGCCGTCCGGCGCAATGACCGGCGAGAAGGCGTGAATCGCGGCTCCGGCGGTGAGCTGCCGGATGGGGCCATCCGGATACCCGGCCTCGAACAACTGCGCCTGCCCGCTGCGGTACGATGTGAACAGGATCGCTTTTTGATCCGGCGTGAAAGAACTGTGCAGAAAGTAGCTGGGATGATTGATGGATGGATGAGCGGTGATCTGGTGGACCACCGCGCCGGTCTTCTCGTCGCGCCGGGCGGAGTGCTCCGAGGGGAACGTCACCCGCCTATTTTACTACCGCACTCCGCGCTGCTCTTCCCGGACGGCGGGTTTTGGTGCAAAATAGCAGCATGGCGCGCTACCGCATTTACTACCTGAAAGACTCCCACCGGCAGCAGTTCCAGCAGGCTCCGCCGAGCCCCGGTCCCATCACGCTCAAGATGCGGGACTACCAGCCGGGCGACGAGATCGAGGCGTCGAGCCCCTACGCGGCCTGGAAGCAGATCCGCGAGGAACAGGGCGAGCAACGTCCTATTGAGGTTGGCGACGCCCTGGAGACCGAGACCGGCGCTCTGCTGGTCTGCAAGTTTGTGGGGTTTGAAGAAGCCCAGTGGTGGGCGCCCGAGGCGCCGCCCCAGCCCGGCGTTACGCTGCCGGGCGAGGCGCCGGCGGAGTCTCGCTGAAGTGGCGCCGCACGGTGGCGAGAAACGCCTCCGCCACCGGGCAGATGTACTTGTGCCGGTGGTAGATCAGCCCCAGGTCGCGATGGATCTTCTCGCCTTCGAGCGGAATCACCCGTAGCGTTCCCGCGGCGTGCTCGGCCTGTGCGAACCGGCTGCTCATCAGCGTCACCCCGATTCCGGTGGCCACGAACTTCTTGATGGTCTCTACGCTGGCCAGCTCCATCGAGATGTGGAGCCGGTCTCCGAACTTGCGCAGTTGCCGGTCGAGCTGCTCGCGGGTTCGGCCGGTCTTGGGGTAAAGCA
>JACQDI010000893.1 GCA_016201195.1 Acidobacteriota bacterium
AATAAACGCGATAACCGGGGCCGAAATCAACACGCAACTCACTCAGACCTTCGCCGATGGCCCGGCAGTCGCCAAAATTGCCGAACTCGATACGGCTTAGCCGGGCCTCGATCCGATCGCGCCCGCGCTCGTCCTTCAAGGAGTCCAGCCACTCCGAAAACGGCCTTCGTCCATCCACGGTGGCATAGATCCGAAGGCTCCACGGCGTTTCGGCCACCAATGCGATTGTAGCCTACCGGCTACACGCCGGCAATCGGCCGCTCAATCAGCCGCTCAAGCGTCAATGAACCAAACTTCATTTCCCCGGCTGCCGCACGATGAGAATCGGCGTGTCGAGCGCATGGCGCACCGGCTCGATGGTGTCCCCTAACAGGAAGTCCTTGACCTTGCGGTGGCCGTGCGCTCCCATCACCAGCAGGTCGGCTTGCACCTCGCGGGCGACGCGGACGATTTCGGCGCCGGGGTTGCTCGAATAGGCGATAAAGCCCTCGGCCGGAATCCCGTCTCTCTCGAGCGACTGGCGGACATCTTTCAAGTAATCGGCGCCGGCGCGGACCTCGGCGTCCGAGGCCTCGTCGCCGTATAACCGGCTGGCGGCGGTTTCCTCCACGTGGACCAGGTAGACGCGCGCGCCCTGGGCGCGGGCCATGGCCGCAGCGTGAGCGATCGCCTGGCGGTCGAGCGCCGAATGGTCGAGCGCCACCAGGATCCGCCGGTAAACCGGCTGGGCCAGGCCCGCCTCGACCGCCGGCATGCGGATGGCCTCGCGCCGTAGCGCGCGGCGCCTGACCCACGGCTCGAACGTCACCCACACCAGCAGCAGCCCGACCGCCACCACCACCGGAACGACCACTAGGTTGATCACCGGCCCCACCGTCTGCGACCACCCGGCTAGGGTCATGGCCACCAGACGTACATTCAATCCCACGATGATCGCCGCCGTGGCCCAGGCGAGCGCCTTGACCCAGCCCCGGTTGGCGAAGGTCCCCATGCGCTCGCGGTCACTGGTGAAGTGGATCAGCGGAATCACCGCGAACGGCAACTGGAGGCTCAGAATCACCTGGCTCAGAATTAGTAATTTATACGTCGCCTGCTCGCCGGCTGCGGCGATGGTGATCAGCGCCGGCACGATGGCCAGCGCCCGCGTCACCAGCCGCCGCACCCAGGGGCGCATGCGGATATGGAGGAATCCCTCCATCACGATCTGCCCGGCCATGGTGCCGGTGATGGTCGAGGACTGCCCCGAGGAAATCAGCGCCACGGCGAACGCCCCGCTGGCCACCGTGGTTCCCAACAGCGGCGCGAGCAGGTGCTGCGCCTGCTCGATCTCTTTGACCGCGATGCCGTGCTTGAAGAACACCGCCGCCGACATGATCAGGATGGCCGCGTTGACCAGTAGCGCCGCGTTCAGCGCCACCACCGAATCCACCAGGTTGTAGTTGCACGCCGTCCGCTTGGCCTGCTCGCTCGACCCGATCCGCCGCGTCTGCACCAGCGCCGAGTGCAGGTAGAGGTTGTGCGGCATCACCGTCGCCCCCAGGATCCCGATCGCGACGTACAGGCTCTGCCCATTGAGCCGCGGGATTAAGCCGCCCGCCACCTCGCTCCACACCGGCCGGGCCAGCAGAATTTCGACCACGAAGCAGGCGCCAATCACGGTTACGAGCGACAAGATGAACCCTTCCAGCACCCGCATCCCGAACCGCTGCAGCCACAGCGCCAGCAACGCATCGAGCGCCGTGACCACCACCCCGGCGAGCAGCGGCAGGCCGAACAGGAGCTTCAGCCCGATCGCCGTCCCCAGCACTTCCGCCAGGTCGCAGGCAGCGATGGCCACCTCGCACAGCGCCCACTGCGCCAGGTTCACCCCGCGCGGATAGTTTTCGCGGCAGGCCTGCGCCAGGTCCTGCCCCCGCACAATTCCCAGCCGCGCGCTCAGCGTCTGCAGCAGGATGGCCATGGCGTTCGACATGACCAGCACCCAGAGCAACTGGTAGCCGAACGAGGCCCCGCCTTCGAGATCGGTCGCCCAGTTCCCCGGGTCCATGTACCCCACGCTGACCAGGTACGCCGGCCCGGCGAAGGCGAACATGCGCCGCCAAATCGACAGTCTGGGGATTTCTATCGTGGAGTGAACTTCAGAAAGCGATCGCGCGGCGACAGGAGGGTCCACATACCAGTATAGCCTGAAAGCGAACGCGGATCGTGCTGCCCCGACCCGCCGAGCCCACAATCCACGTTCCACAATCCACGTTCCAGCTATAATTTATCTGTGGGCCAAAAACAGAAAGACCTGGAAGCCCGGCTCGCCCGCACCGAACAGCAGCTCCGGCTGTTCCAGAAAATCAGCCGCTTCATGGTGCGGGACCTGAGCCTGCAAGAGGTGCTCAAAGGAATCGTCGATCTGGTCGTCGAGTTCATGCAGTGCGACTCCTGCCTGATCTACCTGCTCGACAGCGACGAGCTGGTCCTGTGCGCCTCCAACAACCCGCACCCTTCCGAGATCGGCAAGATCCGCCTGCGGCTGAATGAGGGTCTCACCGGCTGGGTCGCCCGCGAGCGGCGCTTGCTCTCCATTTCCAAGGAATGCTACCGGGACCCGCGCTTCAAGTTCTTCGGATCGCTCCCGGAGGACACCTTTGAGGCGTTTCTCTCGGTCCCGGTCATCTCGCGCGGCAAAGTGGTCGGCGTGATCAACGTGCAGCACTCCCAGCCGCACCAGCACACCGGCAGCGAGATGGAGCTGCTTACCACCGTCGGCGAGCAGGTCGGCTGCGCGCTCGTGCTGGCCCGCATGGCCGCCGAGCAGCTCCATCACACCTCGCACGTGGACTTGGTTCTGGCCTCCCCGCCGGGACGGCCCACGGACCACTAACGCCAAACTAACCCCAAAACCAAGTCAAAAGTCAAAGGGCAAAGGTCAAAAGTCAAAAGTGTGGTGTCGGCTGCGCCGCAGCTTTTTTCAAAGCCGAGCGCGAAGCGAGGAGGGTTTTACTTTTGACTTTTGACCTTTGCCCTTTGACTTTTGACTTGGGGTTAGGACCTATCGCTCCCCAAGCACCAGCACCGCCATCCCCCCATCCGTCGAGAGCTTGTCCCCCGTAGCATTCTGGCTTTGTCGAGGCGCCTCCGGCCGCTCCACCAGCGCCAGTCCCTTCACCTGGCCGGTCAGCAAAAGGTCGTTGACAACTTTGGCCCGCTCCCGATCGATCTGCGAATCGATCTTGTGAATGAAGGTCCGGTTCTCTGCGGAAAACTCGATGCCGATGTCGTGGGTGGCCGCCGCGACCCACACCTCCTGCCCGTGAAACTGGTCGGGGCGCTTCCAGATGCGCAGGTGATGCCGCTTGGCGAAGGTGTTGTTCTGTTTCTGAAACACCAGGTCGGGCTTCTTGCCGTCGAGCAGAAGGGTGGATACCGGCGCCTGCTGGTAACCGCGGTTTTCGGCGATGGCCCGGAACGTTTCCAGGCCGGATTTCGAGTTGAGCTTCTCCGCCGTCATCCATCCGGCGGCAGCAAAGGCCGCCTCCAGCCGCTCCCGGGAGCCGATGAACATCAGGTTGGTGAGGTCGGAGGGCTGGGGCGGCTTCTCGGCCATGGTCTGGAAGGGTTGGCGACTCACCAGGCCGGCCAGCTCATCCGCCCCCGGAATCGGCGGCGCATCGGCCCGGCCGCTGACCGGCGTGGCCTTGCTGAGCTGGAGCGTCATCTCCACCCCAGGCTCATAGGTAATCTCCACATCCGCCGGCTTCAGTATGGCCGCTTTGGCCGCCACCAGAATCCCGGCCAAGCCTGAGGACCGCTGGCCCAGTTTCTCCAGAGCCTTGTCCATCTGTGAGGAGAGCGTCTCCGACCCCAGGATCCCCAGGATCGCCCCGTTTTCATCGACCGTTTCGCGGGCGTTGTCGACCTCGGTCACCTGGGCCGCCAGCTTCACCGGCTTCGCGCCGGCGCCCGACAGTTCTCCGAACTCCAGGACCAGCCGGGCCCGCTCCGTGCTGTCTTTCGGCGGCTGGGCTTCTTTGACCGTTCCGGTGATCGTGCTGCCCTGCGGAACCACCGCTTGCCCCGCGACGTAGACCGGAGCAATCACCACCGCCTTCACGGCCTCCCCGGACTTCGACTGGCTGCTCCCCACCTTGGCCTGGAGCCGGATCTGGATCTGGGTGCCCACCGGCAGTTCCGCGGCCGGCAGAGCAATCGCCAGCAGCATCCAAGCGCTCGTCGCCAGCTTCATACCCCTCCATGATAAACTAGGTCGTCGATTCCTGGCTCCCCGCGGCGCCGGACCAGCGGGGAAAGCGTCGAGTCTCGACGCTGGCAGGCACGAGTGCCTCCGCCGCAGTTGTAACTGAGAAATGGTGTACTAAGCCTGTACTAAGCCATCTCATGCGTGGGATCCTTCCGCCGCTCCTTCTCGCCGCTGCCTTGTTGTGGGCAGCGCCCCTGCCCGCCGCCGAGCGCTGGGAGATGCAATACTTTTACGACAAAAACGATTCTGCCCTGGCGTTTCTCGATGTGCAGTTTCCCTCCGCCCAGCACGGGGCCGCCCTGGGCATGATCACCGAGCGCCGGCGGCGCAAACCGGTGCTCGCCCTCACCTCCGATGGCGGCCGCACCTGGGAAGTGCTCCCCCTCAAGGAACCCGCTTTCTCCCTGTTCTTCCTGGACGAAAAGGCCGGCTGGATCGTCGGTGAGAAGGGCAAGCTGTGGAAGACCGCCGACGGCGGCCGCACCTGGACAGCCGTCGAAAAACCCGGCGGGCGCGCCCAGCCCCTGCGCGTGTTCTTCCTGGACGCCTCGCGCGGCTGGCTGCTGTGCACCCAGAAAGAGGTCTACCGAACCCAGGACGGCGGCCGCACCTGGCAACTGCTTCCCATCTCCCGCAAGCCCGATCGACCCGAGACCGAAACCGCCTACACCTGGGCCGCCGTTTTCCACGACATCTTTCTGATCAGCGGCTTTAGCCGCGCTCCCAGTGACCGCCCCCGCCTGCCCGAATGGATGCAGCCGGAACTGATCCCGCTCGGGCGCAACCCGACCACCAGCGTAATTCTGCACTCCCACGACGGCGGCAAAAACTGGAGCCATTCGGAGCTGAGCAACGTCGGCGAGATCGTCTGCCTGCGCATCGCCTCCACCGGCCGCGCGTTCCTGCTCCTTCACCATCCCGACTCCTTCTCGCTGCCCTCGGAGATCATCGCCCTGGACCTCCAGACGCTGCGCGGCAACGCCGTCTACGGGCAGGCCAAGCATTTCCTCACCGACCTGGCCTTTGCCGGCCCGGGCCGCATCCTCGCCGCGGCCATCGACCAGGATGGAAAAACGCCCTTCCCCGCCATCCCGTCGCGCCTGAAGATCCTCCAGTCCGCCGACGGCCGCCAGTGGACCGAGATGGAAGTGGACTACCGCGCCGAGGCCCGTTCCGCCCGCCTGGCCGCCACCGACGAGTCCCACGCCTGGGTCGCCACCGACACCGGCATGATTCTGCACCTGGTTCGAGAGTAAGCTCGCGAGTGACCCTATGAGTTACGTTCCTTCCAAAGCCTATCTCAATATCCCGTTTCTCAACAGCTACCATGCGCGACCCCTGCGCATTCTGGCCGAATACCTGGAGCCGTTCGCCCGCTTCCGCCAGGAAAAGATCCGCGACACCATCGTGTTTTTCGGCTCCGCCCGGATGTGCGACCGCGAGACCGCGCGGCACACGATTCAAAAAGCCCGCTCCGCGCTGACCCGCCGGCAGGCCCGCCGCGTGCTGCGCACCAGCGCCTATTACGAGGATGCGCGGGAGCTGGCCCGCCTGCTCACCCAGTGGTCGATGGCCCTCTCGCCGGACGCCGGCCGATTCGTGGTCTGCTCCGGCGGCGGCCCGGGCATCATGGAGGCCGCCAACCGCGGCGCTGCCGAAGCCGGTGGCCGCTCCGTCGGCCTCAACATCAGCCTGCCTTTCGAGCAGGTCCCCAACGGTTACATCACCCACGAGCTCAGTTTCGAGTTCCATTACTTCTTCATGCGGAAATA
>JACQDI010000894.1 GCA_016201195.1 Acidobacteriota bacterium
CTTTGACTTCGATGTGAAGTTCACCCTGTCGAAGTGAATCTGTTGGCGCCACCGGTTGGATCGGCAATCCGGAAGCAATCCATATGAGCGAAAAGTCGGCATATCGGAAACTGGCGTTCCTGTCGCCTGTTGATTGCTGTTGCTAACAGCCCATCGCACCAGCACTTCAGGTCGCCCGCCGGGTCGGGCTTATTTTAACCCCCATGAGCGGCCCAGGGGGGCCGCCCTGGGGGCCGCCCCACGACAACCCTCTCCGGGCAGATGTACAAACTAAGGCCTGCCCCACGGGCGATTCCCACGTGGGCGGGGCGGCGGCCAGGTTCTCCGGCTTGTCGCGCACTATAGATGCGGGTGGTCTGGCAAGCGCGGATGGCTACTCGTAGTGTTCGTGTCACCGCCGGTTGCTCCGCTGTTCCAAGACGCGCAACGTCTCCAGCATCACCTGGCCGACAATTTCGAAGCTGCGCGCGCCCAGCTTGTCCATCGTGTCCTGCTCGGTGTGCCAGTACGCGTTGCCCGGGCCGTAATCGAGGTCGATCAAATCGAGGGCCGGCACGCCCGCTTCGACGAACGGCACATGGTCGTCCCCGATGGCGCTCGAATACTTGCGCGAGAATTGCGCACCGTGGCCGAGGCGGGCGGCCACGGACCAGACCAGGTCCCGCAGCCAGGCCGTGGATTCCAGCTCGTAGACCAGGCCCAGGTCGGCGTCGCCGATCATGTCCACGTTGATCAGGGCGAGGATGGAATCCACGGTCCCTTCGGCCTTCCATTTCTTCGCCAGGTGCCGGCTGCCGTAGGTGTGGTCTTCGCCCTGCCAGCTCACGACCGACTCCTCGCCATCGAACCACACCACCCAGACGCCGTCCCGATGGGGCGCGCGGGCCAGCGTGCGGGCCAGTTGCAGCAGGAAGCCGGCCGAGGATCCGCCGTCGTTGGCGCCCACGAAACGCAGGCCGCTCCGGTCGTAGGTGTCGTAGTGGCCGGTGATGGCCACCACCCGTCCCGAGGCGCCGGGGAACTTCGCGATCAGATTGGTCATAGGCCGCGGGCCGAGCGGCGTGCGGGCGGTGAACAGATCCTCGGCAACGTCGCACTGGAGCGCCCGCAGCTCGGCGATCAGCCATTGCCGAAGCTTGCGATGCGCCGCCGAGCTCGCCGGGCGGGGACCAAATGCCACTACGCGCCGGGTGGCTTCGAGCGCGGCCGCGCCGTCAAAGGCGGGCCGCTGCTGTGCGGCGGCTGAGCCGGCCAGGAGGGCGGCGAGGATCAGGATTTTCTTGCTGTGCATAGGTAGCCCAGGGTCGAGTTCTTTTCGCGATCGAGAAAATCAAGCAACGGCAGTACGACGCCCGGCGGGCCGGCCAGGGCGGCTACGAAAGGAA
This sequence comes from Acidobacteriota bacterium, assembly GCA_016201195.1. Classification (GTDB taxonomy): domain Bacteria; phylum Acidobacteriota; class Terriglobia; order Bryobacterales; family JACQDG01; genus JACQDI01. The sequence goes on from JACQDI010000894.1 coordinate 1,386, forward strand.
ACAGCACCCAGCGCCATCCCCCCTGGAAGTAGAGCACGGCATCGAGCAGGCGCCGGCCCAGCAGGGTGAAGAAGCCGCCCACCGGCTCGATCCGCAGGCCCGCAAAGCCGGCCTGCGCGAGCAGCCACTCCAGGCCGTGCCGGGTGTATCTATAATAGTCATAGGGCGCCTGGTGCACGCCCCACTCCTGCGGCGCGATGAGCAGCAGCGGGGCGCCCGGCTCGAGCACTCGGGCGATCTCAGCCAGAACCCGCCCCGGCTCGTGGGTATGTTCCAGAACGACAATGTTTAGCGCTGCGCCGAACCGCCGATCGGGGAAGGGAAGCCGGGCCAAGTCAGCCCGAGCGTCGAGCCGCGAGTAATCCCAGGCCTGGTCGCCGACGGCCAGATCGACGCCCACATAGCGGCAGTGAGCAAAATGCCGGGCATATCGGCCCTCGCCGGCCCCGGCGTCAAGCACGCGCGTACCGGACGGGAGCGAGCGAGCGAAGCGGGCCACCTCGTCCTCGATGGCTGCCTCAAAGCGCAACACGGACCGGTGCACCCAGCCGGGCAGGCGAGCGGCGAGGCGCTGGTGCCACGGCGCGTTCACTGCTTCACCGCCTCGACCAGGATGGTGGAGCCAGCGCCGGCCGCCGCCTCAAGCGCCGCCAGCGGCAAGGCCGCTGCGACCAGCGAGGCATAGATGAGGTTCTTCAGCAGGCGCGTCCCGCCCGATTCGGGAACGCCGCGCGCGCGACGCGACATCGGCTCGAGACCCGGGCATATGCTGGTCGCCAGGCCCGCTGGATTGTCCCGCAGCGAAAACAACTTCTGCCGCAGCACCTGGAAGCGAAATGCCTCCAGCAGCCCCACCAGGTCGGCGGCGCGGAAATGGACCAGGTGGCGCGGCACATCGATGCCGCTCCAGCGCGCCCCCAGCAGCAGAAACTGCCAGGAAGCGGCGTTGGGAACCTGCACGTAGAGCCGGCCTCCCGGCGCCAGCAGCCGGCGGGCGGCCCCCACGTATTGGTCCGGCTCGGGCAGGTGCTCGAGCACATGAAACAGCGTGACCGCCTCGAAGCTCTCCGGGGGAAATGGCGCGTTCTCGAGCGACGCGCAGACGACCGGCACGCGGTTGTAGCGCCAAGCGACGCCGGCTGCGCGGGTCGAGGAATCGAGGCCTACCACTCGAACGCCGCGTCGCGCGAGCGCCGCCAAAAACGAGCCGCCCCCGCAGCCGACGTCGAGCACCGGCCCCCGCTCTACGCCAGGCGCGACGAACCCCACGTGATCGCCTAGCACCATCCGGCGGTAGAGCCCCTCCAGGCGCCCGGGGACTGACGGGTCCGGCGACCACCAGTAATTCTCCGGATAAAACTGCCGCAGCTCTTCGGGCGTGGGGCGCGGCTCGAGACGCAGCAGCGAGCAGCTCGCGCATTCGACCACCTGGAACTCTCGCGTGGTGGTCCGGTACAGGCGATCGGAGCCGGCGAACAGGACGACAAACTCGCCCTGCCCGCAGCGGGGGCATTCCGGTGTCATGAAGTTTCAAGCGTCAGGTCCCGCAGGCGGATGCGGAACCGGCGCAGCAGAGCGCACACCTCAGAGGCGGATAACCGTCGAATCCGCGCCACCTCGCGCCGCTTGGCCAGCATGTGCGGCAAGCCGGCCAGTGCGGCCAGGTTCGCGCGCCAGAAACATTTTACCAGCACGACCGTCCCCTGCTCGGACCGGAAGCGCGCTGCCTCGCCCCGTCCCGCCGCTGCTCCAAACGCCCCGGCTGCCACCCGCAACGCGAAATAAAAAGGGTTGAGCAGCAGCAACCGCCAGGGGAACAGCTTCGCGGCCAGCCACACCCGGTTGCGCTCGATCAGCACCATCCGTTCGGCCGAGAAGCGCCCCAGGGTCGAGCCGAGATGGTGGAAGACCACGGCTGCCGGCACGTAGAGGCAGCGCCACCCGGCGATACGCGCCCGCAGGCCCAGCTCGGCGTCGTCGGCATAGGCGAAGAAATCCTCGTCGAAGCCGCCGATCCGGTCTAGCATATCTTTGCGATACATAGCGGCGCAGCCGTCCGGCCAGGCGGTCTCCTCCAGGCGATCGTACTGGCCGCGGTCGGTCTCGCCCGTCCCCCGCCCCCGGTTCTGCCCGTCGGGATAAATCAGGTGACCGGCCTTGTCGATGGTGGTGCGGCTTTCCCACACCAGGATCTTGGAGGCGGCCATTCCCACGTCGTCGTGCTCTAGGAAGGCGCGCACCAACTCTTCGAGCCAGCGCGGATCCGCCTCGGCGTCGTTGTTCAGCAGGGCCACGTAGCGGCCCCGGGCGGCGGCAATGCCCTGGTTATTGGCCGCACAGAAGCCCCGGTTCTCGCCATTTCGGATCAGCCGCACCTCCGGAAACTCCGCCTCCACCATGTCCGCCGAGCCGTCCTGCGAGCCGTTGTCGACCACGATCGTCTCAAACTCCCGCCAGCTTTGGCATTCCAGCGAGTGCAGGCAGGCGCGCAGCAGCTCGCGGCGGTTCCAGTTGACCACGACCACGGAGATCAGCGGCTGAATGCCGGCGGGCGTCATGGGAAATGGGTTTGGCAGGCTGTAGTATTATAAGGCTGGAGTGGGTTTTTCGGCCAAAGCAGGCGGGTTTGGAGAGACCCTGCGCGGGGAGCGTGAGGCCCGCGGCATCACGCTGGAAGACATCTCCACCGCCACCAAGATCAGCATGCGGATGCTGCACGCCATCGAGAGTGAGGAATTCGACCGGCTTCCGGGAGGCGTGTTTAACGTTAATTTCGTTCGCCAGTACGCGCGCCACATAGGCCTGGATGAAGAGGAAGTGATCGCCGACTACCGGCGGCTGACCGCCCCGGCCGTGGAGCCGGAGGCCGCCCCGAAAAAGGCTGTCAGCTACGACTGGGACCGTCCCGGCGAGTCGCGCATGTGGATGCCGGCCACGGTCGCGGTGGTGATGCTGGGCCTGGGCGGCGCCCTTTA
>JACQDI010000895.1 GCA_016201195.1 Acidobacteriota bacterium
CCATCATCGCCAACGGCCAGGGATCGATGAATGGAAAGATTTTCCGCATCGCCCACCTCGGCTACTTTGATTTCCCCGACCTGTTTGGGGTGGTTGCGGAGCTGGAGATCATCCTGCACCATTTGGGTGTGCCGGTCGAGCTCGGAGCGGGAATTCGGGCGGTCGAGCAGGTTTACGTGGAGGCGCGGCAAAAGCAGCCCGCCCTGGCGGCCCGATGAAGATTCTGGTCGCCGAACCGCTGGCCGCCTCCGCGCTCGATCTGCTGCGGGCCGAGCCCGGTTTCGAGGTCATCGAATCGAATCCCAAGGAATACCGCGCACATCTCCCCACGGCCGACGCGCTGATTGTGCGCAGCGCGGTGAAGGTAACCTCGGAGGTGCTGGACCAGGCGCCTTGCCTGCGCGTGGTGGGCCGCGCCGGCATCGGCACCGACAACATCGACATGGCGGTGGCCACCGAGCGGGGAGTACTGGTGATGAATACCCCCGGCGGCAACGCCGTCTCGGTTGCCGAGCACACCCTGGCGCTGATGCTGGCCCTGGCCCGCTCCATTCCACAGGCCAGCGCCTCCACCCGCGCGGGCCGCTGGGAGAAGAAGAAGTTCCTGGGCACCGAGCTGCGGGGCAAGACGCTGGGCGTGATCGGCCTGGGCAACATCGGCGTGGCGGTGGTGCGATTAGCGCGCCCCTTCGGCATGAAGATGGTCGCCCACGACCCCTACGTCGCAGCCCAGTTGGCCGCCGACGAGGACGTGGAGCTGGTCCCGCTCGACGAGCTGTATCGGCGCAGCGACTACATCACGCTGCATGTGTCCCTCACCAACCAAACCCAGGGGATGCTGAACCGCGCCGCCTTCGCCAAGATGCAGGAAGGCGTGCGAATCGTGAACTGCGCGCGGGGCGAGTTGATCGATACGGCCGCGCTTGACGAAGCCCTCGCCTCGGGTAAAGTGGCCGGCGCGGCCCTCGATGTCTTCGCCCCTGAGCCGCCTCCGGCCGAGTATCCTCTGTTCGCTCGCGACAGCGTGGTCGCTACGCCCCACATCGCCGGCTCGACCGAGGAGGCGCAGGAAGAGGTCAGCCTGCGCATCGCCGAGCAGATCCGGGAATACCTCAAGACCGGGGTGGCCGTCAACGCGGTCAACATGCCCGCGGTGAGCGCCGAGGAGTTCCGGCACCTGCGGCCCTACCTGCAACTGGCAAAGCGGCTGGGCTCGTTCGTCGCCCAGATCTCCACTGGCAGCCCGCAGGGGGTCCGGCTCACCTATTCCGGCAAGCTCGCCGAGGGCAACACCAACTTGATCCGCAACGCGGCCCTGGCCGGAATGCTGAACCGGTTCCTGTCGCAGCGCGCCAACCTGGTCAACGCCGCGCAGATCGCTGCCGGGCGCGGCTGGCGCATCGACGAGGTTCGCGGCGCCCGCCTGCAATACACCGACTCGATTTCGGTGGTGCTCCGGACCGATCGCGGCGAATCCACGGCCGAAGGCACGGTGCTGCTGAACGATTCACCGCGCCTGCTGAACGTGGATGGAATCCAGGTGGAGGCTCCGCTCCACGGTCACCTGGTGTTCATGAAGAACCGGGACGTGCCAGGCGTGATCGGCCGCGTCGGCACCGTCCTCGGCGAGAACAAGATCAACATCGCCAATTTCTCGCTGGGCCGCCGCGAGAACCACTGCGACCCTGCCGAGCCGGCCGAGGCGGTGGCCGTCGTCCACATCGACGAACCGATTCCCGAGCGCGTGCTGGAGCTGTTGCGCGAATCCCCCGCCGTCAAATTTGCCTGCGCGGTGGAGCTGGACTAGAAAGCCACAGAGGCACAGAGAACACAGAGGAAAAAGGGAACTCTGTGTCCTCTGTGCCTCTGTGGCTTTCTGAAAGGGTTTCTACGCCATCACCTTCAGCAGCGCGGTTTTGAACCTCTCCATCTCCTCGCGTGTGCCGATGGTGACGCGGACGTGGGTGGGCATGGCCGGCCAGACGCGGCCGATGTACACTTTTTGGGCAGCCATGGCCCTGACAACCTCCATGCCCGGGCGTTTCACGTCGAGCATGAACTTGTTGCTCTGGGACGGAGTGAACGAGTAGCCGTGTTTGGCGCAGAAGCTCAGCACGTCCTCGCGATTGTCCTGGTTGATCTTCTTGCGCTCCGGCACCAGGCTCTTCGACTTCAGGCTGGCGATGGCGCCGACCATGCCCGTCGCGGGCATGATGCCGATGCCGTAAGGCTC
>JACQDI010000896.1 GCA_016201195.1 Acidobacteriota bacterium
CGAAGCCGTGCGCCTGCCAGAGCAGCCAGTTGGCTTGCCAAGTGTTTATATCCTGGCGTTTGATTCCGGGAGCCGAGAAATCGCAGTAGTCGAGGACCAGCACGTTCGAGGCGTCGGGGCGGATCTTCCAGTTTTTGGCTGTGAGAGGCGCCAGGCGAGCCGGCGGCTCAGGATGCGCCGCGGAGCCGGACTTTTTTACCACGAACAGTTCCGAACCGGCTGGCGCCAGGGCCAGGTCGAAACGGATTCCGCCGCTGTCAGCCTGGAACTGGGCCGGAGAAACCCGCCCGGTGATGGTGTCCCAGCGCTCCAGCGCGCCGCCCTCGATCCTCGCTGTGGCCTGCGCCGGCCCCAGTCCGGTGTTGGCGAAGAAGAGGACACGCTCGCCGTTTTCCAGGAATCGCTCGGAAAAACCGACTCCGGGCGGAAGCGGGGGGTTGAGAACCACACGAGGGGGCAGCCGCCCTTGAATCTCTCGCCACAGATCGGGCAGGCCGGAAACAGCGCGCCACTGCAAAGCGTAGCGGTCACGCAGGCCGCTCAGCCGGTCGCTGGGGCGGCCATCAATGTAAGCCGCCGGCGCACCGAGCGCCAGAATCTCCCCGCCCGCCGCCAGGTAGCCTTCGAGCAGCGGCAGCGTCTGACGCCGCAGGTTGATCAGGTTCTCGGGCCAGACCACCAGCTCATAGCTCGCCCGGCCGATGGCCAGGCGGCGGCCGTCCGCTTTTCCATACCATTCCAGGATATACTCGTCGGCGAGGTCGAAATCCACCTGGTGGTCGGCGAGGAACTGGATCAGCTCGCCGTTGTCCCGGCGCATTTTTTCGAGTTCCGGAGTGCGGTCGCCGCGCCGCGCCCACAGGAAGCCGCTGGTAGTCGGCTCGAGCAACAACAGGCGGTTGCCCGCCGCGCCCCGGCTCAGCATGTAGCCGACGCGGCCCAGGTGATCGCCGTGCAGCCGGTAGTAGGGCCACCAGGGCGAAACGTCGGAGAAGCTTTGCGGGTGGTCGCGCTTGCGGGCGCCGCGCACGGTGGCAAACGCCAGGTGCTGGTCGAGGAAGTTGATGCCGTGCGCCATCAGCCAGTCGCCAAAGCGCTTGTAGTGCTCGAGCGTGCTGTCCCAGCCGGAGACCCCGTAGGCTTCGCAAAAGGCGCGCCGGCCGAGCTGGTGGGCCACGCTGGCCACCTGCTTGATGGTGAACAGCATGTGCGGGTCCGATCCTTTGGTCCGGATGTTGGCGCCCTCCAGCATGTCGATGCCCGGCACGTGCTGGAAGGCATACAACGAAGCATCGGCCGGAGAGATCCACGGGTAGGGCCACTCGTGCTCCATCCAATGGCCGGTGAACTGGAGCTTGTTCCGGTCGCACCACTCGAAGATGGGACGGAAGTAGTTCTCCTTCCACAGATCGTGCAGGGTCTGCCAGTAATCGAAGCGCACCTGGCGGTATTCGCCGATATCCCAGTAAAGTGAAGGCAGATGGCCGGCCAAGTCGTAACCGCAGCGCTTCTGGAACTCGGCCAGCGTGTTGTAGCTGAGGGGCAGGGCCAACTGGGCGGCGTCGTAGGCGCCGCCAGTGGCGATCAGCGGCTCATCGTCAAACACCCAGCGGATGGTCTTGCCGAAGTCGGCGCCGAAGCGCTTCTTGTACGCTTCGAGGGTGGTCGCGAGGAACACCGGCGCCGTCTGGGGATGGGTGAGATCGACGTAGGGGAAGCCGGCGGTCCACGGACTGCCCCCGGCGCGGCGCAACCGGAAGGCCAGCAAAACCTCTCCCGGGCGCAATTCGGACGTCTCCTCGATCCGCCGCGCGGAAACGACGGTCCCGTTTCCGTTTTTCTGAACCGCAAAGACGGCGACCGCGGCGCCGCGGCCCGGAACCGATCGTGCTGGCGCCCACTCCGCCTGTACAAACTGGGCGGCGGTGTCAGGCGCCCGCGCCGGAACGTGGCCGCCGGCAAACCCCGAAGGGTAGCTGTTTTCGTCGTAAATGTTGACGAACAAACCAAGGCGCTTCCCTTCGTCGATGGACAGCTTCCAAAGCCGGAACCACTCCTCGCCCAGGTACTCGGTCATCAAGCCGGGGCGGGGGTGGACAAACACGCCCCCCATGCCCTGCCGCCGGAACTGGGCGAGTTGCTCGGAAAGCCGCGGCCATTCGAGCTCGTCATTCCAAACCCACAACGGCATGGAGCGATATTCGGCGGGCGGATCTTGAAACGCCTTCTCGAACGGCTCCGCCGCGAGCAGAAACGCGAACAGCATCGTAGCGATCATTTGCATTCCGTTATAAACTGCTTTGTCGCGTCAATGCAAACGGAAAAGCAAACATGCAAAACCGGACTTTCATTCTCCTGTTAGTGGTGGCCGGGGGCGCCCGCCTCCGACGCCACCATCGACATCGACGCGGCCCGCACCGCCCCCTACGCCATCCCGAGTAAGGAGGAGTCATGCTCAACAGAAGAATGTTCGCGATGAGTCTGCTGTTGCCCTGGGGCCGGCTATTAGCCCAGGGTGCGGCCCCGCGCGGCCCCGCCCGGCGCCGCGCTCTGAAGCGGTTCTCGGAAATCGCCGCCAGCCTCTACGCCTGGGACCTGCTCGACGAGGGGGTCGAGCCGGTGCTCGAAACACTGCGCGAAACCACCGGCGCCAACAGCACCTACCTGGTCGCCCTGATGCACTGGGAAAAGAGGCCGCTCAC
>JACQDI010000897.1 GCA_016201195.1 Acidobacteriota bacterium
AGCAGGCGATCCACCGAGGTCCGGCGCGGGTGCCCATGCACGTCAATGAAGGGATACTTGGCTCGAGGCTTGGGATGTTGCGGCGTCACCAGCGTCGAGCGCGGCTGGTACTCCTCGATACTCATCGTCTGCGCCGCGGCCAGCGCCGCCAGCCAGCCGGCCCACACCAGTGTGCGAACGATGCGGAGGACGCCCATAGGCCATGAGGGTACCACGGACCAGCCTGTGATACGCTGAAACCAGTATGAAGTACGAGCATCTGCTGGTTTCCGCAACCCCTCCATTCGCCATCGTCACCCTGAACCGCCCCGCCCGCCGCAATGCCTTATCGGTCGAGATGATGAGCGAGCTGATCGCCGCTCTCGGCGAGCTCGGCGCTCAAACCGACGCGCGCGCCATCATCCTGAGCGCCGCCGGGGCTGCCTTCTGCTCCGGCCACGACCTGGGCGAGATGATCGGCCAGGACATCATCCGTTACCGCCACATCTTCGACCTGTGCACCGAGCTGATGATGAAAATTCACTCCGTCCCCCAGCCGGTCATCGCCCAGGTGCAAGGTGTGGCCACCGCCGCCGGATGCCAGCTCGTCGCCGCGTGCGATCTCGCCGTGGCGTCGGAACAGGCGCAGTTCGCCACCCCCGGCGTCCGGATCGGCCTGTTCTGCACCACCCCCATGGTCGAGCTGAGCCGCGCCGTGGGCCGCAAGCGCGCCCTCGAAATGCTGCTCACCGGAAAGATGGTAGACGCCCGCACCGCCGCCGAGTGGGGCCTGGTGAACCGCGTCGTCGCCCCCGAGAAACTGGCCGAAGCGACCCAACAGCTCGCCTGCGAGATCGCCGCCGCCAGCCCGTTCACCGTCTCTTTGGGCAAGCAGGCCTACTACGCCCAGATCGATCTCGATCACGCCAAGGCCTACGCCTATGCCAAAGAGGTAATGAGCATGAACGCCCTCGCCGCCGACGCCCAGGAAGGCATGAGCGCGGTCTTAGCAAAACGCCATCCCTGCTGGATAGGGAAATAGAAGCTCACGCAAAGACGCAAAGGGCGCAACATGAACCAACTGCCGAGGAAAAGACTGGCAGCAAGGGCTAAGGGGTCGCCATGAACGTTCGGCGCGGCTTCAATCGAGCGTACGCGGTAGTCGTGTGCGCATGGCTGGTGTACTGGATAATCGTTTTCCCCATTCGGGACAGCAACAAGATCGAGAAAGACGCCGAGGAATTCTACGCTCTGTGCATAGAAGGCGCCAGCGCGCAAACATGTGCTGAGCAAGCTGTCGGAATGAAGCGCACCCCCCGCGCAGTTCCCTATTATGGGCACCTTGTCTACGCTGCTCGTGATCCTTGGATTGCAGGATGGGCACTAGCCGTGCTTGCGGGTCCGCCAGCGCTGGTCTATGTCCTTGTGCTGGCCGCTGCTAGGACCGCCCGGTGGGTGGCACATGGATTCAGCGCAGAACCGTAGACTCCCGAACATATTGAGCTATGGTATCGTTCTCGATTACTACCAATTGGTCAGCGGTAACGTAAAAGCCGCCGTGGCACTTGGGGCAGTCACCGCTTGCGATGTCCAAGGCCCTCACCATGGGCGTCGGCGCGCCTGGCTTGACCTCCTTGAGGACGACAAAAGTCCTACACTCTGGACTGCGACACCTGAGGCCGACGTACCGATGCATGCCCAGCATCATGCGCCCTACGAGCTTGGTTTGTCAAGTATATGATGTCGAGATTTTCCTTGGCGTCCTGTGCCTATTGGCGTCTTTGCGCGCGCCTTTGCCCTAGTCCGCCGCCAGCCGTGCCTGCTCCCGCTGCCCCGTCTCCTGGGCGTCGAGCACCGCGATGGTGGCCATGGTGACCACGTCCTGCACGTCGAACCCCTTTTGCAGCACCGCCACCGGCCGGCTCATCCCCATCAGAATCGGCCCGATCGCCTCCGCCCCCGCCAGCCGGATCAGCAGCTTGTAGGTGATGTTGGCCGCCTCCAGGTTGGGGAACACCAGGATGTTGGCCTCAGACTTCAGCCGCGAGAAGGGGAAGAACCGCTCGATGAACTCCGGATTGAGGGCCGTGTCGGCCTGCATCTCCCCGTCGACGACCAGGTCCGGCTCCCGCCGGTGGACCATCTCCACCGCCCGCCGCACCTTGTCCGACAG
>JACQDI010000898.1 GCA_016201195.1 Acidobacteriota bacterium
AGTTCGGGCCAGCGGAGTATCCGAACAATTCTCAGCCTTCGACCAACGAAGGCATGAATGGGCATTGTTACGGTGACGAACTCGCCATGACGACCGGCTCCTCGGCGAGCATTCTGGTGACGTCGTCTCGCCGCGCACGAGACGAACACTCGGGGCCGCGAGGGAGCGTCCGCGCGGGGCACCCCGGCGATCGCGTCGGCGTTGAGCTGGAGGTGGCCAGGCGTTCGGCGCCGCCGGCCAGTTCTTCGCGGTCCTCCCGAGCCTCGTCCACAACCCGAAGGCCTGCGCGTATTGGAGCGCGATAGTCCGAATGGCGGGAGCCGCACGGCGAGCCGAGAAGCGCGATCTGCTTCTACGCTCGGAGATCGCCGGCCTCGCGGCTCGCGGGAGTCTCGCACGTCCCGAACACGCCTGCCAGCTCCCCCTTCCAGGAGCGCAGATGGAATGAGAAGGCTGACCTCCTCGACGGGATGGCATCATGTGCCTCCCACAAATACCTTTGAACGGGTTCGAAGCCCAGAGGAGATCAGCCATGACAGAGACTACCATGACCACCGTTGGCGTCGACATCGGAGACCGCTTCTGCCAGTTGTGTGTGCTCGATGAAACGGGAGAGCTTTCCGAGGAGACGCGGGTAGCCACGACCCGGCCGGGATTGCGCCGGTACTTCGAGCGGATGCCGCGCGCCCGGATAGCTCTTGAGGTCGGAACGCACTCTCGATGGATCAGCCAGGTGCTGGTCGACTTGGGCCATGACGTCTACGTTGCCAACCCCCGGAAGCTGCGGGGCATCTACGAGAACGACAAGAAGACCGACCGCACGGATGCACAGTGGCTGGCCGAGGTGGCCCGGTTCAATCCGAAGCTGTTGTCTCCGATCCAGCATCGCAGCGAACGAGCGCAAGGGGCTCTGGAGCGAGTCCTGGCTCGTGACGTTCTGGTTCGCGCCCGAACCCAGCTGGTCAACCACGTGCGCAGTCGAGTGAAGTGTGCCGGGGCTCGGCTGAAGGGCCATGCTCCGGAGACCTTCTCGCCGGGCTTGCTCGACGAGATTCCCGAGGAGCGGCGCGCAGCCCTGCGGCCCGTGCTCGAGACACTGGAGGGCCTGAATCAGAGCATCAAGCGGTGCGATCGCGACATTGTCCAGGTGTCCGAGCAGGAGTTCCCGGAGACGAAAGTCTTGAGGCAAGTCAAGGGTGTGGGGGTACTGACGGCACTGACCTTCGTCGCGACGATCGAGGATCCCAGCCGATTTGCCAGCAGCCGTCGAGTGGCCTCCTATCTCGGGCTGCGACCTCGCCTGGACCAGAGTGGTCAGCAGGACAAGCAACTGGGGATCAGCAAGTCGGGCAACCCATTGCTTCGCCGTCTGCTGGTCATCAGCTCCCAGTGGATCTTGGGGCCGTTCGGAGTAGACAGTGACCTGCGCGACTGGGGGCTGGGTCTGGCGGCTCGCGGAGGGAAGGGAGCCAAGAAGCGCGCAGTCGTGGCTGTAGCCCGCAAGCTCTCTGTCCTGCTGCTGGCTCTCTGGAGGAGCGGAGGGGCGTACGAGCCCCGACGCCAGAAGAGTCCTGTCTCCGACGAATCCTCTCTGAAAGTGGCCTGACATCAAACACTGTACTTACCGCATCCACAGGAGTGCGTGACTCCTTTGATAACCTCTAACCACTTGTGAACTCGACTCCCACACGTAGGGCCTAATGCCCGAAAGCGCGACACATACCTACGGCAATCAGCCTTTCCGCCCAGGTCCGGGTGACTGCGCACCGTCGCTGGAGCCACCGCAGGCCTCGCGCCCGCGACGAGCTCGGAGCGCAGATTGCAGCACCCGACTTGGCCGGACTCCAACATGCACCGAGACCCATCACGGGTCTCACAGAGAGTGCGCATGGAAGCGTGGCGAAGGGCGATCTCCGGAAGGAACTCTCGCGTCCAACGGACGAGACCCAAATGGAGGGCGGCGATGCAAACGAGAGCCGCGTCACACACGAGGGCCGCCCTGCAGCGAAAGGGAAAGCTGTCGAGGCCAGGGTGGGCGCGCGTTGTTTGATCACCTCGACCGGCCTCAGCCTCGTTGCGAAAAACCGCCAGGCCGGCCAACGCCGCACCGCGAGATCCCAGCCCCTTCGAACAGTTTGCCTCGACTCCCCCTTGACACGGAGGGGCCTTCTCATGGAAGCGACGGTGCTCTTGGTCGCTCCGGGGGTGTTGGCAAGTCCTGGTGCTGACGGCAGAGCGTCAGGCGGCCTGAGCGTCTTCCCAGGCTTCCTGGGTGTCCGCGGCTTGGCGGCAGGCCGCAAGCCGACAGAAGTTGTAGGCCAGCACCTTCTCCAGCAGTTCTGCTTGCACGTTCTCCAACCCGCGCCGGGCGACGCGGCCGAAGTCGAAGCCGTGCTTGATGGTGAACATCAACGACTCGACCGCCGGCCGATCGTCCCTCGCGACGGCATACGCCTCGCTGTCCCACTCTGCGGCCGAGGTGATCTTCTTTCCCTTGGAGCCGCTGATGCTCACGACCTTGGCTCCACGGGTCTGAAGCGTTGTGCGGCCCAAGGCACTGGAGTAGCCGTCGTCCACGCTCACGATGTCTGGAATCACGCCTGTACGCCGCACGACCTGATCGAACATCGGCACCAGCTGACAGGAGTCCGACGCGTTGCCCTGCGGCACAATCAGCCCCATAATGAAACCGTTGCCGCTGCGGGCGAGTTGCGGCTTGTAGCCCACCACGGGCTCGCGGCCGCCCTTGGCGATGAAACCGGCGTCCGGATACGACACGCTCAGCA
>JACQDI010000931.1 GCA_016201195.1 Acidobacteriota bacterium
CCGAGTTGTTTCAGGGCGAGGCCCGCTTGCTCGCCCCCGACAAGTTCGGCGGCTACCTGATTTACCGCTTCGACGGCCGGGTGAAGGTCTTCTTCGACGGCCGCAGCGATTTCTACGGAGCCTCCTTCCTGCGCGACTGGCGAACCCTGGTCCAGGTGCGTCCCGGCTGGCAGGACCAGATGGCCCGGTACGGCTTTACCCACGCGCTACTGCCCAACGACTATTCTCTGGTCGACGCGCTCCAGCGCACCGGCTGGACGGTGCTGTACCGCGATAGGACTGCGACGTTTTTGAAATGCCGAGCGTAATCGTCAACTGTGTGCTGGCGGCCGTGGTCCTGGTCGGTGCGGCCACGGACTGGCGCAGCGGCCGGATCCCCAACTGGCTGACCCTGCCCGCCATGGCCGCCGGCCTGGTGTTGAACTGTTTTGTCGGCATCGGTTTCCTGAAGGCGCTGGGTGGGATGCTGGGAGCGCTGGGACTCTACTTTCTGTTTTTCGTCATTGGCCGCGGCGCTGGCGACGCCAAGCTGATGGGCGCCGTGGGGGCCTTTGTAGGCTGGCCCCAGGTGGCCACGGTCATGGTGGTGGTCGCCCTGCTGGGCGGCGTCGCCGCACTGGCCCTGGCTTGGCAGCGCGGTGCTCTGATCCAGGTGCTGCGCAATTCGCTGGCCCTGGTCGCCGACCTGGTGCGCCTCCGCTGGCGCGACATCCGCGAGCAAAGCCGCGCTCCGGGCCGCCTGCGCATGCCTCACGGCCCAGTAATCGCCGCCGGCACGCTGGTAGTGCTGTTGTTTTCTCCGAGGTGAACTGAACGTGGACCGCAAACGAGTGACGGTCATCTTCGTGGTGGCCTGGGTCTCAGCCGCGCTGCTGAGCTGGTTCCTGTATAAGAGCATGCGGGCTCCCAGGCAGGACAGAACCACGCGCGTGCTGGCCGCCGGCCGCAACCTGCCCGCCGGCGCGCTGCTCAAGGATTCCGATCTGAAGACCGTCAACCTGCGCGAGCAGGAGGCCCCCCCGGGGGCCCTGCGCCGCAAGGAAGACGCCGTCAACCGCGCCCTGCTGGTCGACGTGGCCGCCAACGAAACCCTGCTCGATCAGAAGCTCGCCCGCCGCACCGGCACCGAAGGCATTGCCGCCATCATCGACGAAGGCAAGCGCGCCGTGGCCGTCAAGATCGACTCGGTCAGCGGCGCCGGCGAGTTGCTCGAGCCGGGCGCCCACGTGGATGTGCTCTTCACCAGGCCGGGCAAGATGTCCGAGGCCATCACCACCACCATCTTGCAGAACGTCAAGGTCCTCTCGGTCGGCCGCAAGGTGCGCCCGGGGGAGAAGGTCGATCCCAAGGCCCCCCGCCTGCCCGTGGCCACCCTGCTCGTCTCGCCCCAGGACGCCCAGAAGCTCGAGTTGGCCAAGAACCAGGGCAAGATCAGCCTGGTGCTCCGCAACCCGGCCGACCCCGGCAATATGAGTAAGACCGAGCCGGTGACCACCGAGATCCTTGACCCCCTCGCCATGATGCGCGGCGAGGCCCAGCGCGGTCGCCTGAAAGGCCGCCGCGGTCCCGGACCAGGCGCCGGTCCCGACGCGCCCGAAGAATCCCCCGACCTGAAGGTGAAAAAGAAACCCGAGCCGCCGCCCCCCAAGTTCGTGGTCGATGTCTTCCGCGGCGGCAAACACACACAGGAAGTGTTCCGCTGATGAGGATCCATTCGATATCGCTGGCGGCGCTCGCCCTCGCTCTCGTCACCCAGTCTCTCGCTCAAACGCCGCCCGCCTCGCGCGACCTGCGACTGACGGTCGGCCGCGGAGAGCTGCTCCAGTTCAACCGCGAGGTCGGCAAGATGTCCATTTCGGAACCGGCCATCGCCGACGCGGTGGTCATCTCTCCCAAGGAGATCGTGGTCAACGCCAAGAGCGTGGGCAACACCACGCTGCTGGTCTGGGAGGAAGGCTCCCCGCCGGTGCGCTACGACATCACCGTCGGCCTGGATCTCGCCCCGGTCGAAAAGGAGCTCCAGCTCGCCTTCCCCACGCAGGGCATCAAGGTGACCGGCAGCCAGGAGCGGCTGGTGCTCACCGGCCATGTCAAGGACGCCGAAGAATCGAAGCGCGCCGAGGCCCTGGCCTCCACGCGCGCCAAAGAAGTGGTGAACCTGCTGACCGTTCCCCCGCCCCGCAAGCCCCACCAGGTACTGCTGCAAGTCAAGTTCGCCACCATCGATCGCACCCAGCTCTCCCAAGTCGGCTTCAGCTTTTTTAGCCGCAACGACAAGACCCTGGGCGAGCTGAGCACCCAGCAGTTCGGCAACCCCCGCTTCAGCCAGTTGCAGTTCCAGGATCACAATTTCTCGAACGCCACCATCAACCTCACCGACATTCTGAACATCTTCGCCTTTCGCCCGGATTTGAATCTGGGCGCCACCATCAAAATGCTCCAGCAGAAGAACCTGCTGGAGATCCTGGCCGAGCCCAACCTGATCGTATTGGAGGGCAAAGAG
>JACQDI010000062.1 GCA_016201195.1 Acidobacteriota bacterium
ACGAGCTCGACGAGCAGGTTCTCCCCGACGGCGGCCACTTCGAGCGCTCTCCCTACTACCACGTCCGTATGACCGCGCTGGTCAAGGACGTGATCGACCTCCTCGCCGCCGCCGGCTCGGATGTCCCGCCCGCGCTCTCCCGCGCGGCCGAAAAGATGGAGGCCTTTCACCGCGCCCTGCGCCACCAGGACGGCAGTCTGCCGCTGTTCCACGACGGGCTGGGGACATCCGACCCCGTGCCGCCCGCCGCCGCGCCCCTCTCGTTTCCCGCCAGCGGCTACTACATTTTGGAAGGTCCCCAGGGGCGGCTGATCGCCGACTACGGGGCGCCCGGCTCCTGCTACAATCCCGGTCACCAGCACGCGGGAATCTTCTCCTTCGAGATCTCGAGCGGCCCCCGCCGCGTGGTGGTGGACACCGGTACCCCCACCTACGAGCCCGGCCCCGAGCGGGATCGCCTGCGCTCCACCGCCGCCCACAACACCGTCCGCGTCGGAGGTCGCGATCAGTTTGAAGTCTGGAGTGGTTTCCGCGTCGGCCGCCGCGCCTGGGTACGGGATGCCCAGGAGCGCCGCGAGCAGAAGTTTGAGTTGTTGTCAGCCGCGCACGACGGCTACCGCCGCCTCGGTGTCGAGCATCGCCGCACCATAGTCTCCGTTCCCGGCGCTGGCTGGCTGATCGTCGACGACCTCACCGGCCGCGGCTCGCATCGCCTGGAGAGCTTCCTCCATCTCGGACCCGGGGTCACCCCGGAACTGAGCGACGGCCGTGCCTGCCTGCTGCCGCTGGGATGGACCCTGCTGCCGTTCGGCCTCGCCGCGCCGCCCGAACGCATCTTCGATACCTATTCCCCGGCGGCCGGTCTCCGCGAGCCCTCCGAAACCCTGATCCTCCGCGCCGGCCCCGAGCTGCCTTGTCGCTTCGGCTACTGGCTGGGGCCTTTCCCGGCGGTCCGCCTGATCTGGGACGGCCCCCACCTCGTGCGCCTCGAAACCTCCGATGGTGATTCCATCGAAGTAGGCTATAATTGACCGTATTGTTCGGGCGAACCCATGTTTAGCCTGTTCTTCCTGGCGGGGCTTTCCTTTTTCATCTGCTTGTTCCTCACCCCGCTGGTCCGCAATTCCTTAAACCGCGCCGGAGTCCTGGACCGGCCGGACGGCGGCCGCAAGTTCCACGAGCGCCCCATTCCCCGGCTGGGCGGGGTGCCGATCATGGCCTCCATGGCCCTGTCGCTGGCCATCTTTTCCCAAGTCCCGTTTCCCGGCGCCGACCTGTTCCGCAACCAGTGGCCGCTGCTGCTCCGTTTGCTGCCTGCCGCTGGGCTGGTATTCCTGGTAGGCGTGACAGATGATCTGTTCAGCCTGCGGCCCTGGCAGAAGCTGGCTGCTGAGGCAGTAGCGGCGAGTTGGCTCTACTGGATGGGCATCCGCATCCACCACCTGTTCGGCTCCACCATCGCCGACCCTCACTGGATCAGCTATCCCCTCACCCTGCTGTGGCTGGTGGGCTGCGCCAACGCTTTCAACCTGATTGACGGCATGGACGGCCTGGCTTCCGGTGTCGGCTTCTTCGCCACCTGCACCATGCTCATCGGCGCCCTGCTGCAAGGTTGGGGCCAGGTGCTGGGCATCCTCACCGCCCCGCTTGCCGGCGCCCTGCTCGGCTTTCTGCGCTTCAACTTTAACCCCGCCTCCATGTTTCTGGGCGACAGCGGCAGCCTCATCATCGGCTTCCTGCTGGGCGCCTACGGTATCCTGTGGTCGCAGAAGGCGGTCACCCTGTTGAGCGTCACCGCGCCCCTGATGGCCCTGGCCTTTCCGATTCTCGAAGCGGCCATCTCCGTCGCCCGCCGCTTCCTGCGCGGCGACCCCATCTTCCGCGCCGACCGCGGCCACATCCATCACCGGCTGATGGACCTCGGCTTCACCCCGCGCCATACCGTCCTGCTCCTCTACGGCATCAGCGGCGTGTTCGCCGTCATTTCCCTGCTCACCGCCATCCCGCAGTTCCGCTACAGCGCGACGGTGATCATCCTGTTCTGCGCTGTCTCCTGGATGGGCGTGCAGCACCTCGGCTACGCCGAGTTCTCCGAGGCCCGCAAGATCATCCTCAGCGGCACCGTGCGCCAGTTGATCGCGTCGCAGACCAAGCTGCGCTCCTACCGCCACGCCCTGGAGCGCGCCCGGTCCATCCCCGAGTGCTGGCTGGTCACCGTGGAGGCCATGAGCGAGCTGGGCTTCGACCACATGGAGCTGGTCCTGCCCGGCGGCCAGCGTTTCGACGCCTGGCTGCACGACGGCAGCGAGAATCCCTCTCGGGCCGACTGCTGGACCATCAAGATCCCCTTCCAGGCCCCGCTCGCCGACGGCTGGCTGGAGCTGTCGCGTCACGTCGACCGCGGCGAAGGCTACCTGATGCTGCACGACGTGGTGGAAACAGTCCGCGAGGTCTTCCCCCGCAAGGTGATGGAGCAGCAGCAGCTCTCGACCCCCGCCGCCTGACCCGACAAGAAAGATTCTCACGCCAAGACGCTCACGCAAAAACGCCACGGGCGCCAAGAAACGCAAGATTTTGCGTCTTTGCGGTCTTTTGCGTCCTTGCCTGCGCTTTTGCCGTTAGGCCTTTTTGGCAAAAATCAGGATGTGCTGCGTGGGCAGGAACTCCAGGGCCTGCTGGAACTGGAAGCCCACCGGCTCAATCTCGGAGCGCACCTCTTCGACCGACATTTTGTGCAGCGGCAGAATCGGAATGCTGGGATCTTCCTTGCGGTACTCGACGAGCACCAGCCGCCCGTAAGGCTTCAAGGCCTGCCGGATGTGGCTCATGATTGCCTCCGGCTCGGAGAGTTCGTGGTAGACGTCTACCAGGAGGGCCAGGTCCACCGCCCCGTCGGGCAGCCGCGGATCCCGAACCCCGCCTAACACCATCTCCACGTTGGTGATGTTGCGCTGCTTCAGGTTTTCCGCCATCAGGTCCAGCATTTTCTGCTGGACATCCACCGCGATTACCTTCCCCGCCGGTCCCACCCGCCTGGCCAGCCGCCAGGTGAAGTAACCCACCCCCGCGCCCACGTCGGCCACCGTCAAGCCTGGCCGTATGTCCAGGGCATCCAGAACCCGCTCCGGCTGTTCGGTGGTGTCGCGATCGGGCCGCGTCAGCCAGCCCGCATCGCTGCAAATCGGCGCGATCTGCCGCTTGCGGGTGACCTTGCCCAGCTCCAGCGCTTCCTTGCCCTTGCCCTGCTGGGCCTCGACAGACTTGAGCGTGTTGCAGCCCGGCTGTGTAAGGGCCACGAGCAGCGCAAGCAGAAAAAGTCTCAGGCGGGTCACGCGCAAAATCCCCACTTGATCTTCTCAAACCCGGAGGTCCGCCCGCAACCGATCCTTACACTTGACAACCCCCTGGCTGATCGTAGAACGTGGATCGTAGATCGCGGGCCCCGACCGACGGATCCCACGGTCCACGATCTACGATCCGAGGAGTAACTATGACCAACCGTTGGACCAGGAGAGCCATTCTAAGAACGGGAAGCGCCGCGCTTGCCCCCCTGCTCAAGGCGCAGCAGTCCCGCCCGGTGCGGGTGGGCATCATCGGGCTGGAGGGACACTTCTCCGAAGTGACCGAGGCGGCCAAGGTCCGGTCCGAGATCCAGATCGTCGCCGTCGCCGCCGGCAAGCCGCGCGAGATCCAGCGGTTCAGCAGCAACCGGGCGCTCGCCGGCGCCAAGCGCTACGACGACTACCGCCAAATGCTCGATGCCGAGAAGCTCGACGTAGTAGCCATCTGCGACGAGAACGGCCAGCGCGCCTCCTCGGTCATCGCCTGCGCCGAGCGCGGCCTCGCCATCGCCGCCGAGAAACCCCTGGCCATCAGCCTCGAGGAGCTCGAGTCGGTTCGCAAAGCGGTCACGCGCCACAAGGCGCGCCTCACCATGCTGCTGCCCATGCGCTTTGAGCCGCACTACGCGGCGATGCATGGCATCATTTCCCGAGGCGAGATCGGCGAACCGGTGGCGCTGGGCGCCCAGAAATCATACAAGCTGGGCCTGGATCGCGGCCAGCGCCCCGATTGGATGCGGCGCCGGCAAACCTACGGCGGCACCATCCCCTACATCGGCATCCACATGGTCGACTTGATGCGCTGGGTGAGCGGCCGCGAGTTCGTCGAAACCGCCGCCTTTCAGTCCACGGTCGGCTTCCCCGATCTGGGCGACATGGAGAACAACACCGCCGTGATTTACCGCCTGGACAACCGCGGTACGGCCAACCTGCGCATGGACTACCTGCGGCCGGAAACCGCCCCCACCCACGGCGACGACCGGCTGCGCGTGGCCGGGACCAAGGGCGTAGTTGAGTATCAGCAAGATCAGCTAACCCTGATCACCGCCAGCGCCAAGCCGCGCGCGGTCACTGATCTGCCCCCGCGCCGGCCGCTGTTCGCCGACTTTGTCGATTCGCTCGACGGCAGCAGGCCCCACCGGATCGCCGAGGCCGACGTCTATCGCGTCACCGAAATCGTGCTGCGTTCCCGCGAGGCGGCCGAGACGAACAAGGTGGTGCCCTGTGGAGCCCGCGTATGACCCGGCGC
>JACQDI010000063.1 GCA_016201195.1 Acidobacteriota bacterium
CCGTACGCCAGCCAGCAGGAGCGCCCCTTGCCGTCTTCGACCGAACAGAGATTGTTGGCCTCCAGCAGCTCGAACAGGCGCTGGATCCGCGAGCCCGAGACCCACAGAAACACCACTTGTTGCGGGAAGCCGTCGAAGAACCGGCGGGCCTGCTCGAACTGTTCCCGATCGGCCCGACCGAGCGTCACCACGATCTGCCGCACGTACCGCACGCCGGCCAGCTCGCTTCGAATGCGTCTCATGGCCTCGCCTTCGAACTCGGAAAACAGGGCGGGCAGCACCAGCGCGAGCGCCTGCTGCCGGGTGTGCTCCTCCAGTTCGATCTCCAGCCGCGCCAGTCCATCGCGATCGAGCGAGTGCAGCGTGGCTACCTCGCCTGTCTGGTGGAAATCTGACATGGTCTTCGCACCCCCGGCATGTTCCGTGCCAAAGCATCCAACTGACTGTAAACGGGAGCTGTTCCCTCCAGTGCGGACGCTTACACAGGGTAATTCTTACCGCACCACTCTCCCGAATTTGCCTGCCGAGAGCCGGCGGGCGAGAGGCTGCTATACTCCAGGATCGGAGAACGGATTGAGTGGCTCTCTCTCGGTAGTGATCCCCGCTTACAATGAAGAGTTGCGGCTTCCCCGAACGCTGGAGCGGGTTTGGAACTACCTGCAGCAGCGGGCCGCCGCCGGAGAAGTGGTCGTGGTCAACGACGGCTCCCGGGACGGCACCGCGGAAGCGGCCCGCGCCTTCGCTGCCTCCCATGCCGGCTCCCGGATCCCGGTGCGCGTGCTTGAGAACCCCGGCAACCGCGGTAAGGGCTATTCGGTGCGGCACGGGATGCTGGAGACCCAGGGGGACTGGGCGCTGTTCAGCGACGCCGATCTCTCCAGCCCCATCGAGGAACATGAGAAGCTCCAGGCGGCGGCTGACGCCGGCGGCTACGACATCGCCATCGGCAGCCGGGCGCTCGACCGCTCGCTAATCGGCCTCCACCAGTCGGTGTTCCGGGAGAATGCTGGCCGGGTTTTCAACGGCCTGATGCGCCTGACGACCGGCCTGCCATTTCATGACACTCAATGCGGCTTCAAGTTGTTCCGGCGCCCGGCGGCCCGGGAGATCTTCTGCCGCCAGCGCCTGGAGCGGTTCGGCTTTGACGTGGAGGTGCTGTACCTGGCCCGCAAGCTGGGTTTCCGCACTGTGGAAGTTCCGGTTCGCTGGGACCATTCGGAAGGGACCAAGGTGAGCATGCTCGGTGACAGCCTGGACATGTTCTGGGACCTCTGGCGGGTCCGGCGAAATGATTGGCGGGGGCTCTATGATGGCAAGGGCGAAGGTCCGGATGCCCCAGTCGGCCCAGCCGGCTCAAAACCTTGACTTTCCACGCCCTCTGTGCCATGTTAGGCATTCCCTTGGGGCGTGGTGAGGGGGGCAAAGCGGCCTGCGGGCCCACGTTGGCCCGCCTGTATTCCGCTATATGGCTGAAGCCAGAAAGCAAGAGCTGAAGCTGGAGAGCACGCTGGACAGCGTGGATGTCGCTGAGGAAATGGTAAGGAGGTTTGCCGAGGAGAACGGCTTCTCCGAGGACGAGATCCACCAGATCGGCATGGCCGTGCGAGAAAGCGTGGTCAACGCCGTGGTCCACGGCAACTGCTACAGTTCCCAAAAAAAGGTCACCCTCGCCGTGGAGTCGGGCCGCGACCGGCTGACTATTAAGGTTCAGGATCAGGGCGTGGGTTTCGACCCCGACGACGTCCCCGACCCCCTGGCCAGCGAGAACATCATGCGCAAGTCCGGGCGCGGCCTGTTCCTGATCCGCGCCTTTATGGACGAGTTGCACGTGAATCGACTGAGCGAGGGGATGGAAGTGATTATGGTTAAGAACTCTTCTCCAACCACTAGTAAGGAGGAAGGCAAGTGAGTATTAAAGCCAGTACACGTCAGGTTGACAAGGTGACGATCGTGGATATGAGCGGGCGGATCACCCTCGGCGAAGGGTCGAGCACGTTGCGCGAGACGGTTCGCGATCTTGTCTCCAAAGGCCAGAAAAAGATCATTTTGAACCTTGGGGACGTCAGCTACATCGACAGCTCCGGCATCGGCGAGCTGGTCTCTAGCTACACCTCTGTCAATAATCAGGGTGGCAGCCTCAAGCTGCTCAATCTTCAGAAAAAGGTTCACGATCTGCTGCAGATCACCAAGCTCTACACGGTCTTTGAAGTGCACACCGACGAAGCAGCCGCGATCAAGAGCTTCGGTTAAAAACGAAGGAGTCAGGAGACAGAAGTCAGGGGTTGGAAGCTAAAGCCCGAAGGTCTGATTCTGGCTCCTGCCTCCTTCAAAACAGAATCGAAACCCCCGCCGAAACCTCGATGTTGTGCAGACGGCCCTTGACGTTGGGAAGATCAAACGGCTTTGCGGTCACATAGTCGCGGATGTCGAAGCGCACGCCGTAGATGGGGGATAGCTTTACCTTCACGCCCCCGCCGTAGTTGTAGCCGAACTTGGTGATCCCGTTGCCCGCGAACGCCGAGGCTCCGGGCGGGTAGTAGGAGGCGAACCCGCCTCCGCCGCAGACAAACGGCCGCACCCCGCTGCCCTCGGGCGTGGCGTGGACCAAGAAGTCATAGAAGCCCTGGTGAATCCCCATCCCCACCTTGTCCTGGCCGGCTACCAGGTGCGTGCGATTGTATCCGTAGCCGATTTCGTGACTGAAAAATCTCCAGGAGTTGATGTCAAGGCGGGCCGAAATGCGAAACCCGTTGTCCAGCCGCAGGGTCTGCTGGACGGCATTCACCACTCCCAGATCGCCCAGGTTTTTGTCGCTGAACATGCCCACGCCCAGCGACACCGAAGCCTCCGCCGCCTGCCCGTAAGCCGCCGCCGTTCCCATCAGTACGCACACCAATACCCACAACCTCCGCATCATCTGATGACTCCTGTCTTCTGTATTCTGTCTTCGGTCTCACTCGTAATGGACAAACTCGAGCACGTGCCCGTCCGGGTCGCGGCAAAAGATCTGCTCCATGCCCAGGTGGCGGTTGCCGCCTTCCTGGAATTCGACACCGTGTTTGCGCAGGGCGGCGCGGACGGCTTCGACATCCTCGACTTCCAGGGCCATATGATCAGATCGACCCAGCCGCGAGGCGGTGGCCGCCTCCTCGCCCCGGTTCTCAATGATGTGCAGTTGCCGGTCACCCAACGCATACCAAGCGCCGGAAAAATTGAATCCCGGCCGCTCGATCTCCGGGAGCCCCAGCACGCCTCCGAAGAAGGCGCGGCTGGCGCTCAAATCTTTAGACGCAAACGAGACGTGATGTAATTTCACCAATTTGATCATTTGCGGCCATCTTAACAAAGAACCACGGGGCTCGGTTTGTGTCATAATTGGTCCCAGCGAGGTGGTCTATGTTGCTGCTGGCGATGGCGGCGCTGCTGGCCGGTGGTCCGGAAACGGCGCCCACCGTTTCGGCCAAGACCGGCGATGTGGAGATTTTCGCCCGGCTGCTGATCGACAAACAAACCCTGGTCAGCGCCGTGGGTTCCGACCTGAAGCGGCAGTACGCGGTCGTGGAACTCACCGTCACCCCGCGAGGCGGCTATCCCGTGACCCTGAACCGGGAGGACTTTCTGTTACGTTCCGAACGCGACAACGAGCGGGCCACCGCCGATTCTCCCGACCGGGTGGCCGGCAGCGCGGTGCTCGTGCTGGGCGGAACCGGCGGAAGCCGCCGGGCTTATTCGGAGGCAGGCGATCCGGTCTTTGTGGGCGGCCTGCCGGGGGTCGGTACCGGCCCGCCCCGGCGGATCGGTACTCAAGAGAACACGATCGGTTCAGGGGGCGAGGCCGGCGAATCCACCGTGACCGCCGCCAAGAAAGAAGAGACCTCGCTTTTGAGCGCCCTCCGGCAAAAAGAGCTGCCCCTGGGCGAAACGCGCAAGCCGGTTAAAGGCTACCTCTACTTCTCCGTCGACCCCAATCAAAAGGCCAAGAATTTTCATTTGCATTACAAAGGGCCCCGAGAGAGTTGTGAAATGAGATTCAAGTAAGGGACGCAGGAGGCAGGAAACAGGAGTCAGGATAAACGCATGAGCGCAGGCGGCTTATCATTCTGACTCCTGACTTCTGACTCCTGACTCCTTCCCCGACTAGCCATTTCCTCCATTCCTGTGTAACCATAGAATGTTGGCGTGCGTTCCTAACATCTGTACGCGACAAGAAAGGATTTCGCCCGACATCCTAACATCTGTACGCGACAAGAAAGGATTTCGCCCGACATGGGGTTTCGACGGGCCCGGCTCCGGAGCTGGGCGACCGTATCTGTGTTGTTGGTGTCATTAGGCCTAGTCTGGGGACAACCGGCCCCGCAGACGCAGCAGCCCAAGCCCCAGCCGAAGTCTCCGTTCGAAGCCATTCCCGAGGAAAAGCAGGCCGAGCCGCCCAAGCCTCAGCAGCCCCCCGCTCCCAAGCCGAAGTCCCCGTTTGAAGCCGTTCCGGAGGAGAAAAAAGAGGAGAAGAAGGAAGAAAAGCCCGCCGCTGCGGCCCCCGAGGCCGCCGCTCCCGCCCAGCCCGCCCGGCAGGACATCATTGAGCGCATCGAGTTTAAGGGCAACCGGCGTGTCCCGCGCGACACGCTGGTCTCCCGGCTCTACTCCAAAGCCGGCGACCCCTACGATCCCGACCAGCTCCGCCGCGACTTCATGCTGCTGTGGAACACCGGCTACTTCGACGACGTGCGCCTGGAGGTCGAGGAGGGGAAGCTCGGCCAGATCGTCCGTTTCGTGGTCGTCGAGCGGCGCATGGTCCGTACGATCAAATACGAAGGCAACAAGTCGGTCACCGTGTCGGAGATCCTGGACCGCTTCAAGGAGCGCAAGGTGGGCCTGGCGGTGGAGACCCGCTATGACCCGACCAAGATCGCCCATGCCGCGTTTGTGCTCAAGGACTTGCTCGCCGAGCGCGGCCGCCAGTACGCCACCGTCACCCCGGACGTGAGGCAGATCCCGCCGTCCTCGATCGAGCTGGTCTTTAACATCGTGGAAGGGCCCAAGGTGAAGGTCGGTAAGATCGACATCGTGGGCAACACGGTGATGTCCGACCGCGTGGCGATCCGCGCCATGAAGAACCTCCGTCCGATCGGTATCCCCAAGTCCATCTTTCTCGAAAACCTGTTTTCGAAGACCTTCGACCAGAACAAGCTCGAAGAAGATAAGGACCGGCTGCGCAACGCCTACCAGGAGCGCGGCTATTTTCGGGCCACCGTCGGGGAACACACCCTGACCATGCGCGAAACCGGCGGCCATGGGCTGCGCATCCCCCTCTTCAAGCCCAACAAGCTCGGCCGGCGCGCCGATCTGAAGATCCCGGTCGACGAAGGCGAGCGCTACCAAATGGGGAAACTCAGCTTCAGCGACGTGAAGCTGTTCCGCACGCCGGAAGCCGTGCTGCGGCCCCTGTTCCAGATGCAGGAAGGCGCCATCTTCGACGTCTCCAAGCTCCGCAAGGGCATGGAGAACATGAAAAAGCTCTACGGCGAGTTCGGCTACATCGATTTCGTCTCTGAGCCGTCGTTCGACTTCCCCGAAGGCAAGCCTCCGAAAATCGACCTGAGCCTGACGGTCGATGAGGGCAAGCAGTTCTTCATCCGCCGCATCAATTTCTCCGGCAACACCACCACGCGCGATAAGGTCATCCGCCGGGAGCTGTTCCTCGATGAAGGCGACATGTTCAACACCCGCCTCTGGGACATGAGCATCCT
>JACQDI010000932.1 GCA_016201195.1 Acidobacteriota bacterium
CATTCTCTCCGCCGGCAAGCTCGAAGTGGAAGCCGGCCCCATGAAGCTCCAGGTCTCCCTCGAAGACGTGCTCGAAGTTCTCCCCTCCGCTCCCCCCTTACCCAAGGGCGTGACCCTTCAATCCGCCCCCCGCCCCGAAGGGTCGCTCACCGAAATCAACGTGATCGGCTCAACCGCCGAAGAAGCGCGCGACCGCGTCGACAAGTTCCTCGACTCGGCGGTCATTTCTCTCATCCCCCGCGTCCGCATCGTCCACGGCCACGGCATGGGCGTCCTCCGCCGCACGCTATGGGAAATGCTGGCATCCCACCCACACGTTTCAAAGTTCTATCATCCAGACCAACGGGAAGGGGGAACGGGAGCCACCATTGTCGAACTGAAAAGCTAAAACCAAGGCAAAAGGCAAAACGCAAAAGTCAAAAGGCAAAAATCAAGGAAAGGGGCATTCT
This sequence comes from Acidobacteriota bacterium, assembly GCA_016201195.1. Classification (GTDB taxonomy): domain Bacteria; phylum Acidobacteriota; class Terriglobia; order Bryobacterales; family JACQDG01; genus JACQDI01. The sequence goes on from JACQDI010000932.1 coordinate 450, forward strand.
TTGAACAAAATGCTCGCGGGCGGCAGCCCGCGAACCTTGATTTTTGACTTTTGACTTTTGCGTTTTGCCTTTTGCCTTGGTTTTTTCCCCTCAGAAGAAAAGGTACTTCCTCCACCTCTCATCACTACGTCCCATGAGACGCATGAGGTGACGGCTCGTATGCAAGCTAAACGGTCGCGGCGACCGTGTTAGCTGCATCCCCACTTCCTCGGGCATGCGGTCCCCCTTGCGATTGTTGCAGCGGTGGCAGCAGGCCACCAGGTTCTCCCAGTTCGATTCGCCGCCCCGCGACCGCGGCGTCACGTGGTCGAGCGTCAGCTCGGCCGACGAGAACACCCGCTCGCAATACTGGCAGGTGTAGCGGTCGCGGATCAAGATGTTCTTGCGCGACAGCGCGCGCGTCTGGTGCGGGATACGCCGATACTCGAGCAGCCGGATCACCGAAGGCACCGAGACGGCGCGCGACGGCGAGTGCACGAACTCCCGCGAATCCTCCTCCGCCGAGGCCACCCCCTTCAACAGCAGCACCAGCGCCCTCCGGGCCGCGCACACGTTGATCGGCTCGTAGCTGGCGTTGAGCACCAGCACCGGCGACTGCAATCGTCCTAGGCCCCTCATCATGTGACGTCCACCATCGAGAGTCGCGCCCGGGCCGCCGCCAGCGCCACCACCCGCGCCGCCCCGGCTTGTTTCAAAACGCGCGCGCACTCGCTCATAGTCGCCCCGGTGGTGATCACGTCGTCGACCAGGGCGACGTGCCGCCCCTCGACCGGCCGCCGCGCGGCGAACGCCCCGCGCACGTTCAGCCTCCGCTGGTTGTGCGCGAGGCCGGTCTGCGTTTCCGTCGCCCGCTCCCGCCGCAGCAATACACCATCGACCGGAATCCCGCAGATCCTTCCCAGCTCCGACGCCAGCAATTCGGCCTGGTTGAACCCCCGCTCCCACTGCCGCTTCCGGTGAAGCGGCACCGGCGCCAGCAGATCCACCCGTCCTGCCTCGCCCACCAGGTTCGCCATGCGCAGGGCCAGCTCCCGCGCCAGCGGCCGCATCCGGTCGTATTTCAAAAGCTGGATCACCCGCTCTAGCGGCCCCTCATAGATCCCGTAACCGCGCCCCCAGTCAAAGCCCGTCAGGCCCCCCCGGCAAAGCCCGCACAAGTCGCTGTCCCCATTCCCAAACGGAACCCCGCACTGCCCGCAACAGCTCCCTGCAATAGGCGTCAAGCCATCCAGGCAGCGCTTACACACAGGCGCCCAGGAAAAACGCAGCAAGGGGGTAGCACAGATCCGGCAGTCATCCGGATAGAAGACCGTAAAAACAGCGTGGGGAAGTCCGGCCGCAACGTCGCGCCAGCTTAGCGGTACCGGCCCTTCTTGGGTGCTACTACTCGAGAAGACGCACCTCCACTGCCCGTCTCACAACAACCCCTGGTCTTGCATCTCCTGGCACGGAACGCAGTGCCGCGCCCACGGCACCGCCTCCAGCCGCTTGCTCTCCATCGGCCCGCCGCAATGCACGCATTGCCCGTAGTTCCCTTCCTGAATCCGCGCCAGGGCTTCTTCAATCAGTTGCAGCACCGATCGCTCGTTGCTGCTTTGGTGAAACAAAAACTCTTTGGTGTAAGAGTTAGCCGCTTTGTCGGCCAGGTCCTGGGTTCCCTCTCCGTCGGCGAACCGGCCCTCCTCCTGCGCCCGCGCCACGAGCCCCAGCAGCTCCTCCCGCTCCCGCAGCAGGCGCTTGCGATAGTCATCCAGCCGTTGTTTCTCCATCCGCCGCGATAAACTCATGGTTGCCAACCCTAACAAAACATTGTAGAAATTTTGATTTAACGTTGTCAAGGCGACGGAGGATCGTGGAACGTGGATCGTGGGCCCCTCGCTCCGGAGCCCACGATCCACGATCTACGATCCACGTTCCCTCTCGTACGCCTCTGCCAGCTTTAGCATCCGCCCCTCGTCGAAATGCTTCGCCAGGATCTGCATCCCGATGGGCAGCCCCGCTGAGCTAGAACCGCACGGCACGCTGACGCCGCAGATCCCCGCCAGGCTCCCCGTGATCGTATAGATATCAGAAAGATACATCTCGAGCGGGTCCGACGTCTTCTCCCCCAGTTTGAACGCCGGGAACGGCGACACCGGCGTGACGATGGCGTCCACCTGCCCGAACGCCTCGGTGAAATCCCGCGCCACCAGCGCCCGCACTTTCTGCGCCTTCAGGTAGTACGCGTCGTAGTAGCCGGCGCTCAGCACGTAGGTGCCCAGGATGATCCGGCGCTTCACCTCCGCCCCGAACCCCTCCCCGCG
>JACQDI010000064.1 GCA_016201195.1 Acidobacteriota bacterium
CGGCGACCTCCAGCAAGGTCGCGTCCCGCTCCGCGCGAGCGCCTTCCAATTCCTGCTGCAGTTTCGACAGTTGCTGCTCCTGGGCCCGGTACTTCTGGCGCAGAGATTCCCAAGAGCGTGCCGCGGCGGCCTCCTGCTCAAGGGTTTTTGCCGGCGGCAAAGAAAGTGGTGAGACGGCGAGCGGATCGGCAGGGCGCCTTGCCTCCGGCTTCGCCGCCGTCGCAGAGGTGAAATACCACAGCGTGCTCACCAAGCCGGCGGCGGCGATGAAAACCCAGGCCCAACGGCCGGTCACGCCTCTTCGGAAACGCGAAGGCTGGGCGCCGCCCTCCGGTGGACCAGCCGCCGCCACGATGGCAGCCGACCGATCGGCCGGGATCCCCCCGCGCCCGGTCTGCAAACTGGCGTCGTATTGCTTTCGCTTGTTTCGATCGGTCAAAACAGCGACGACTTCATTCAACCGTTTCATCTGGCATTCCGCCACCAACCGCAGTTTTTCGTCCCGCTGCCGGTCGGGGTGGAGCAGGCGAGCCAGATCCCTGTAAGCCTGGCGGATTTCCTTCGTCGTCGCCGTTGCCGCCAGAGCCAGCTCCTCATAATAGGTCATCGTTCAGATCCCGCCGTCACCGCGGTAAGACATTTTGTGTAGCAGCCGGTAAATCGGCGCCGGCGTCAGGCTCCTCTAACCTTCCACACTCTATCGGCCGATCAGCTTGCTATCAGCGTATGCAACATTCGGACTGGAGGAATTTCATGCGTCGCAGAGTTCAATCGCTCCTCTCGCTGCTGTTAGCGGGATCTCTAGGTCTCGGGTCGGCAGCCACTTCGGTTATTGGGGTGGCGAACGCCCGGGGCAACTTCCAAATCGACAATGCCAGAGTGTATCGCCATAGCACCCTTTTCGAAGGAAGCGCCATCGAAACGGACCTGGTGGCGTCGGAGCTCCGGCTCAACAATGGCGCCCAACTGCTGCTGGCCTCCGGGTCCAGCGGCAGGGTGTACCGCGACCACCTGGTGCTCGAAAGGGGCGCCGGCCAGTTGACAGGGTCAGGCAGTTTTCTCATCCAGGCGCGGGGCCTGCGCATCGAGCCGGCCGGAGCGGGTTCGGAGGTCCAGGTAACGCTGAGCGAACGCCGGCACGTACAGGTCGCCGCGCGGAAAGGAACGGCCCGCGTCCGAAGCGCCGAGGGGGTGCTGGTGGCCAACCTGGCGCCGGGCCGGGCGCTCGACCTGGAGCCCCAGGCAGAGGGCGCGGCAGCCCCCTCCCGATTGACGGGTTGCCTGGAGAAGAAGAACGGCAAGTTCGTCCTGACCGATGAGGCGACCAACGTCACGGTCGAATTGCAGGGCGAGGGGCTCGACCAGCAGACAGGCAACGTCATCGAGATCACCGGCGCGACCATTCCCGGCGCGACCCCCGCGCCGGATGCCACCCAGGTCATCCGGGTGAGTGATCTGAAGGCGACGGCCCGAAAATGCGCTGCCGGCACTGGAGCGGCGGGCGCCGCCGGAGCGGCTGGAGCGGCGGGCGCGGCCGGCGCCGTTGCGGCTGGATTGTCCACCGCCGCTACGGTTGCGATTATCGGCGGCGTCGCCGCCGCCGTGACCACTGGACTGGCCGCCACCGGCACGTTTAGCGGCGAAGGCAAAAAAGACGATATGAGTCGGTGAGGGTCCGGTAGAGACGGGCGGCGTGGGTTTCCAAACCTGGGGCGGGCAGTCCTGCCGGCGAGCCGGCTGGGGTTGTTCGGCTCGCCCCATTCGCCGCCCAGACCGCTTTTCATCAGTTTGCGAGGACCTGCGGAGCGCCGTCGAGAGCCCGGTCCCCCAGGACGCGGCGCAGCAGGTGGTGGCTGGGGCTGTAGTCGGGAAGAATCTCTTTCAAGGTGACGATCAGCCGCCCCAGGTCCCGGGCCTGGCAAATCTCGCGCAAGCGGGCGATGCAAGCGGGCGATGTGATGCACCATGTTCTCTTCCGGCAGACCGTTTCCGGCAAAAACCTTGATCTTTTCGTGAAAGGTCGGCAGGATATCCTCGTCGAACAGGCTTAGCTCCTCGTAGAGCTTTTCGCCGGGCCGGGGGCCGGTGAATTCGACCCGGATATCCTCATTCGGGCGCAGGCCGGAAAGCAGGATGAGGTTCTGGGCCAGATCCAGGATCTTGACCGGGTCGCCCATCTCCAGAACGAAGATCTCGCCTCCTTGCCCCATCGTCGAGGCCTGGAGCACAAGCTGCGCCGCTTCTGGAATGGTCATGAAATACCGGCGCATCTCCGGGTGCGTCACGGTGACCGGGCCCCCGGAGGCGATCTGCTCCTTGAACAGCGGGATGGCGCTGCCGCTGCTGCCGAGCACGTTGCCAAACCGCACCACGACGTGTTTGGTGCCCACGTTCCGGCGCGACAACAGGAGCAGCTCCGCCAGCCGTTTGGTCGCGCCCACCACGCTCGCCGGCCGCACCGCCTTATCCGATGAAATCAGCACAAAATCGGAAATCCCGTGCTGCGCAGCCGCCACCGCCGCGTTGTACGTTCCAAAGACGTTGTTCTCCATCGCTTCGAAGGCGTGCGCCTCCATCATCGGAACATGTTTGTAGGCGGCGGCGTGATACACAATCGACGGCCGATAGTCGCCGAAAACATCCCGCAGCCTGGAAGGGTTCCGAATGCTTCCGATCTCCGGATGGAAGGGCACACCCGCAAAGGACTGGCGCATCTCCCGATCCAGGTGAAACAGGGCGGTCTCGGCGTTTTCAAAGCCGACAATGGCCCGAGGACGGAAGCGCGCGATCTGCCGGCACAGCTCCGAGCCGATGGAGCCGGCGGCGCCGGTCACCAGCACGACCTTGCCCTCGAGCCTCGCCCGAATCTTCTCTTGATCGAGGCGCACCGGGCTACGCCCCAGCAGATCTTCCACCGCCACCTCTCGAATCTGCTTGGCCAGGCTGTTCTGCTCGATGAAATCGGCCAGAGGGGGCACCGTCTTGCACGGAACTCGGGCGGCGTGGCTGTGCTCCAGAATGCGGATCATCTCCGGTCCGCTGGCGGAGGGGATGGCAATGAGCACC
>JACQDI010000916.1 GCA_016201195.1 Acidobacteriota bacterium
GGAATGGAAACAAAAGAAGCTCGAAGACTGGGCCCCGCTCGATCTCCAGGTGCTCGACTACGACGGCACGACGCCGGCGCCCCAGGATGTGGGCAAGTTCGCCTACTGCGAGCGCCAGGGGCGCTGCTTTCTGGGCTGCCTACCCGGCGCCCGCCACACCCTGAACAAGACCCTGGTCAAGGAAGGCAAGCGGAATCTGCTCAATGATCCCAACCCGCCGGTCGAGTTGCGCAGCCTGGCCGACGTGGACCGCATCGAGCCGCTTCCCGGCGGCGGCTACCGCGTGTTCTATGAGAATCTCCGCGTCGGGGATGGCGACTCGCAGCGCCACAAAAGCGCGACCGCCCCGGTGGTCATCCTCGCCGCTGGAGTCTTGGGCAGCACGCAGATCCTGCTGAAATCCAGAAAGCCCCATAAGTTCGAGTTCAGCGACCAGCTTGGCCGCAGATTCTCCACCAACGGCGACTTTGCCGGGTTCATCCAGTACCCCACGCCGTCGCCCCTGAGCTACGGCATCTACGCCACGCGGGGACCGATCAATACCTCGCACGTGATGTTCCGCGACGGAAAGCTGTTCATCAACCTGGAGGACGCCGGGATTCCCCCCATGCTGGCCCCGGCGGTGCGGCGCGCGATCGAGGTGTTTTCGACCGCCGCCGAGCGCGATCCGCTATTCCGGGAGATGAAGGCCCTGTGGAAAATGACTTTCCCCGAAAACTTGCTCGGCCTCAAGCCGGATGCTCGCCAGCCACTCCGCTCCGATACCGAAGCCGAGGCGTTGCAGAATACCTTCTTCTTCAACGTCATGGGCAGAGACGAGGCGCGCGGCCGCTTCCGGTTGGACGGTGACGATCTAACACTCCGCTTCGAGGGCGGGCCTCTGGCAAACGATCCCGTGTTCAAGAAGATCGATGAGCTGATGGTAGCCATGGCCCAGGCGATGCAGGGTGGGACGTATGTGCGCTTCCCGTTCTGGGGCCGCAACGGGATTTTTCTCGACAACGGCCAAAACCCCGAGCGCAAGTTCGTCACCGTGCATCCCCTGGGTGGCTGCCCCATGGGTAACACTTCCACCGACGGCGCTGTCGACAAGCAGGGGCGTGTGTTCAACACCGCAAAAGGCGGTGACTCAGTGCACGCGGGCCTGTATGTCGCGGATGCCGCCGTCATCCCAGGGCCGCTGGCAGTGAATCCCACCCTGACCATCGTGGCCTTCGCCCAGAAGATCGCCGCCCAAATCCCCGCAGCCATGGCCGCCGCCGGAACACCGTAGCTTGGCTGGTATTATTGTGCTGCAGGCTCTCGGACCTGCCCGGGCGAAGGCGGTGAGCGTTAGCTTAAGATATGTGGTCGTTTGTCGCCCCGGTCTATAACAGGCGGACCGGTGGTGGGACCGGATTTCCACGTTAATCGGCTCACCCGGGAAATTTTCCGGTAAGCGCGTTGTGCGTCCAAGTGCCGCGCGGTTCGAGTTGACACCGCAAGACGCCCCCATTCCACCGCGAAAAACGGCACTTCACATCGAAATCTGGCCTAAATGCCCTATACTAAAAAGGGGGAGAGATTCCATGCTAACGAAGGAGGATAAGGAAGAGATCAAGCGGCTCATTGTGGAGGTGGTCTCGGAGCTGACGTTCAAAAATCCAAAGACCGGCGAGAAGCAAGTCCTCAAAGCCACCCTGGGATCTGATCCGATTGTCGATGTCACCGCTAGAGCAATTGAAGTTTTCGGAACCCGTGAAAAAGCCTTGCGGTGGCTCAAAACCCCCGTCCGATCGCTAGGTGATCAGACGCCCCTCTCACTCCTGAACAGCCCGGAAGGTGTGGCCCGCGTTCAAGACACTCTCGGCCGCGTCGAGCACGGCGTCTGGTAAATGATCGTTTATCGACTCGGTAGTGAACGGTACTCCGCGAACGACGGATTGGGCGCCAGCCTTTACGGGGGCCGCTGGAATCATAAAGGAACGCCGGTCATCTACACCGCAGGAAGCCGAGCGCTCTGCGCCCTTGAAGTTCTCGCGACTGCCGACGAGTTGGCGGCTGACTATGTTGTCACGCCGATCGAAGTGCCTGACGGTGTCATTGTGAGGACGTTATCTGTCGACGCACTTCCCACGAACTGGGATGCCGGGGAACCAACGAACGACACACGCAACATCGGAACAGATTGGGCGAAGGCTCTAACAAGCGCTGTCCTTGCCGTACCATCGGCAGTGATCCCACGAGAGTACAACTACATTTTGAATCCCCGTCATTCAGACTTCGCTAGAATCCGATTCTCCAGTCCAGAGCCGTTCTACTTCGACGATCGATTGGGCCGCGTATGGCTGCGGAAATGAAGGTAGTGTCGAAAGTTGCGTTGAAGGTTCAAAATAGTTCGTTGTCCAAGAGCGGTACCTGTTGGTCTTTTGTCTGGCGCTCGGCCTTCCTGAATGTCCCGGCACCGTGCGGATACTCCAGCTTCTTTCCCTGCAACAGTTCGGCAATCGTGCGGATTTGAAGCTTGGGGAATCGGCCCCACCGTTCGGCTGGTCCACTTCTGGGCGGCTCATAGAAGCCAGCGGCGGCCGCTTCCCGGAGCATTTCTCGCGTTGGCTCCTCGAGGGTCAAGAGAGCGCCTTGACGACGCCTTTGTACTCGTAGGTCAGATTCTAAAGTTAACGCCTCAGGGGCGACCCCCGGGCCGCTTCGCGCGCCGGCGCTACTCCACTCTTAGGTTGCGCCAGTAGGCGTTTCCCGCGATCTTCTTCGGCACCAGCACGCGCTGGTACAGCCGGATCTCCACCTCCTGCCCGCGAAACGGGCCGAGGTCGGGGCTGAGGGCATCTCGAGCGACCTCAAGCGCTGCGACGGCCTGCTCCCGAGCTACGGAAGGGAAGTCGTCGAGGAAATCGTCCAGGCTGTCGCCAGCGGCGAGGTAGTCGATCAAGTTCTTGAGCGGCACGCGTGTGCCAACGAACACGGGGGTACCGCCCAGAATCTCCGGATCGCTGTGGACGACAGACTCGCGGTCGGGCATTGCCTTTCCTCGATCATTATGGTACACGAGAAAGCGAGCGGGCGTCTAACCGGCGCTGCAACCGACGAGCGGCGCCGGGGCGGCCCGTGCGAGCTTGAAAGGTTTCCTGGCGCCGCTCGCGGCTGAGCGCCAGGGTCGTTAGGGGCCGCAGCATGCACAACTTTGGGGATCGATGAGGATGAGACCGATCGCGCCGATCGTTCTGGTCCTGTTGGCCGCACCGCTCCGCCCGCAGGAGATGCCGCCGCCGATCATCGACATGCATCTCCATGCGCAATCGGCGGCGGCGAATGGACCCCCACCGACGGCGATCTGCGCACCGCTCCCCGAGATGCCAGTCGCGGATCGAGCAGAAACTTGGCCAAATGAATTCCTTGCGTGGCTCAAGAATCCACCGTGCACGGATCCGATATGGGGACCTAAGACCGACCAGGAGGTCATGGAGCAGACGATCGGGGTACTCAAGCGCCGGAACATCTTCGGTGTGACGAGTGGCCCGGCACCACTGCTTGAGCGCTGGAAGCAAGCGGGGCGCGAACGGATCATTCCGGCGCTTTGGTTCGGTTTCATGCTGCAGACGGTACCGACGCCCGCGGAGGTTCGGCAATGGTTCACCGAGAGGCGCTACGCTGTGTTTTCCGAGGTGGCAATCCAATATGACGGCATTTCCCCGAGTGACACGATGTTCGAGCCGTACCTCGCAGTGGTGGAGGAGATGGATGTTCCCGTCGGGATTCACATTGGGCTGGGTCCGCCGGGCGCGCTATACCTTCCCGGGATGGGGAATTATCGAGCACGACTGCACAGCCCCCTCGTACTCGAAGAAGCGCTCGCTCGCCATCGGAAGCTTCGCGTCTATCTCATGCACGCGGGTTGGCCCATGCTTGACGATTTGCTGGCTGTTCTTTACGCCCATCCCCAAGTTCATGTGGACGTGGGAATCATCAGCTATCTGCTCCCGCGCGCGGCGTTCCACCGATACCTCCAGCGAATCGTCGAAGCTGGCTTTGCCAGGCGCGTGATGTTTGGATCGGATCAGATGAATTGGCCAGCGGCAATTGAGCGGGCTATCCAGGCAATTGAGGCGGCGCCGTTCCTGACGACAGAGCAAAAGCGCGACATCCTGTTCAACAACGCAGCCAGATTTCTGCGGTTGTCCCAGAAGCAGATCACCGCCATGTCTGGCAAGAAGGATGAGTGATGTGATTTGAGCAGCGGGCCGAGCGTGAGGACGAGTTGGTTTTCGCCTAACCAGCCGCTAGTCGGAGCCCTTCGCAGTGGTCAGCCGGTTTCCGTGGATATCCTCCTCACCCTGAGAAGTTGGCCCGCCAGCGGGCTCAAAGCCGGATTCCGAATGAAAAAGTCGCCTTCCCGTCGAATGAGCGCCACCTCGCGGTAACAGCCCTGCGCCCGAATCCAAACTGGCCGCCTAAAGTTAACGCCTCAGGGGCGACCCCCGGCCCGCTTCGCGCGCCGGCGCTACTCCACTCTTAGGTTGCGCCAGTAGGCGTTTCCCGCGATCTTCTTCGGCACCAGCACGCGCTGGTACAGCCGGATCTCCACCTCCTGCCCGCGAAACGGGCCGAGGTCGGGGCTGAGGGC
>JACQDI010000917.1 GCA_016201195.1 Acidobacteriota bacterium
CACGGGCGACGCGGTCGATGTCCTCAGCCGTGGCGTAGGGGACCTGGGCGATCGTCTCGCCAGTCGCCGGGTTGTTGATTGGGTGGAGCGAGCGCCAGGCGGCTTCCTCCCAGCGGCCGTTCACGTAGAACCTAAGAGTGCGAACTTCGGTTGCTGCGGCAATCATGCTTCTTCTCCCAAAGGCTCGCGGGCGGCGAGCTGCATGAGCGCGTAATGCGCCGCCCCGGCCACCAGAAAGCCCACGAACCAGGCGTAATCGTAGAGCCAGCGCACCGGCGGAATCACAAGGCCGAGCAACGCCACGGCCACTCCGGCCCCCAGAGCCCAGAGCGCCCGGTAATTCACGCCGCCGCTGTATTCGTAGCTGCGACCGCGCAGGTAGAGGTCGTCGACCGCCAACTCCCGCCGCCGGACCAAAAAGTAGTCCACCACCATTATCCCCGCAATCGGCCCCAGCAGCCCAGAGTAGCCCACCAGCCAGCCGAAAATATAGGCGCTGTAATCACCCAGCAGTTTCCAGGGCATCATGAGGATTCCGAGCACGCCGGTGATCAGCCCGCCGGTGCGGAACGAGATACGCCGCGGGTTCAGGTTCGAAAAATCGTTGGACGGCGAGACCACGTTGGCGGCGACGTTGGTGTTGAGCGTCGCGATCAGCAGGGCGATCAAAGCGATGAAGGCCACGAAGGGCCGGTTAAAGCGGCCGAGCAGCGCCACGGGATCCCAGATCGGCTCTTTGAACAGGACCACCGAGGCTGAGGTCACCGCCACGCCGATGAACGAGTAGAGGGTCATGGCCGTGGGCAGGCCCAGCGCCTGCCCCCACATCTGCACCCGCTGCGAGCGGGCATAGCGCGTGAAGTCGGGGATGTTCAGCGCGACGGTGGCCCAGAATCCGACCATGCCGGTGAGCGCGGGAACAAAGAACTTGAAGAACTCGGCGGGTGTCTGGAACTTGCTGGGCGCGCTCAGCACCGGGCCGAATCCGCCGGCGAGATCGGTGACCCACCACAGCAGCAGAATCCCCACGCCGAGCATGAACGGCGCGCCGATGCCCTCCAGAAACTTGATGGTTTCGATGCCGCGCCAGATGACGACCATATTCAGGGCCCAGAAAAAGAAGAAGCAGACCCAGACGCCGGCGCTGAAACTCGCCCAGGCGGGCCACAGGATCTTCATCATGGCGTGGATGGCCTGGCCGCCGATCCAGGTGTGGATGCCGAACCACCCGCAGGCCACCAGCGCCCGAAGCACGGCCGGCACGTTGGCCCCCAGCACGCCGAAGGAGGCCCGCACCAGCACCGGGAAGGGGATCCCGTAGCGCGTCCCGGCATGGGCGTTGAGCAGCATGGGGACGAGCACGATCAGGTTCCCCAGCAGGATCGTCCCGATGGCCTGCCACCAGCTCATGCCCCCGGCGATCAGCCCCGAGGCCAGCATGTAAGTTGGAATACACACACTCATGCCGACCCACAGTGAGGCGTAGTTATACAGGCCCCAGGTTCGGCGCTGTGGCGGCACAGGCGCGAGGTCCTTGTTGTAGAGCGAGCTGGAGCGAATCTCGGGCATCCCTGGTTCCCGGGCTACAAACTTACTATACCCCCGCATCCACTCCGGATGCGACTCTCGCCAAGCCTGCAGAGTTGGGGTATGATTATCTTGTGAGAGTCAAGACCTCTATCACACTTCCACAGGACCTCCTGAAACTGATCGACCGGGCGGATTCGAATCGATCCGCGTTCATTGAGCGAGCTTCCCGCGCATACCTGGCACGGCTTCAAAAGGCGAGGCGGGAAGCAAAGGACGCGGAGATCATCAATTCCAACGCAGACCAGTTGAACGAGGAAGCCATGGATGTGCTTGAATACCAGGGTCTTTTGTGAGACGCGGTGAGCTTTACCTGGTAAGGAAGCCCGGCCAGGAGGATCCAAAGCGCCAACGCGTATTTGTTATCGTCAGCCGCCAGGCTCTGCTCGATACGAAGTTCTCCTCGGTCATTTGTGCGCCTGTGTATTCGCGGCACGATGGGCTCAGCACTCAAGTCAGGATCGGAGTCGAGGAGGGCCTGAAGCAGGACTCCAGCATCCACTGCGACGGGCTGGTGAGCCTGCCAAAGTCCATGCTCACGCGCTACGTCGGACGGCTCAGTGAACAGAAAATCCAGGAACTGAACCACGCCTTGTGGAACGCTCTGGACCTGGAAAAAGATTGAAAGCCTGACCGCCCACTACGAGCCGGCAGACGGCGTTTGCAAGGATGAGCCTCATCTCTTGCTCCAAGTCGCCAATATGGAATCTCAGCCCATCGCAATGAAGTCCGCATCCAAAAAGCGACGAACAGGGGATACCCGATCCGGCGTTCTCTTGGTGGAAACGCCGCGATTCCGCCCCGAATCCTTAGAGGCTGAGCTGGAGGAAATTGCTTCGAAGATCCCGAAACGGGATCTGGAGCGGCTGCCCCGCGACCTTGCTTCCAATCTGGATCACTACCTCTACTGTCGGCCGAAGCGATGATGGCCTTTGCCGATACCGCCTATCTCATCGCGATCCCAAACCCCGCCGATCAACTGGCAGAATCGGCCACCGTTGCGCACCGGCAGCTCGGGGATCGAGGACTGGTGACTACCGAAGAGGTTCCCACCGAGTTCTTGAATTCCATTTCGGGATGCTGGGCCTTGGGTTCGGATCCGCGCATAATCCCGCAATCCCGAGATTCTCACCGCTGATCGCCACTTCCGGCAGGAAGGCTTCACGATCCTGCTCTGACTCACGCCCAAGCCCCTCCCCGCGCCGCGCGCTTGAGGAAGGCGCCGCGGCCGGGGCGGCTGAGCCAGTTGCCGCGATCCACGATCACCTCGCCGCGCGACAGCACCGTGCGGGCGTTGCCCTTCACGCGGAAACCCTCGAACATCGAGTAGTCGACGCGCATGTGGTGGGTTTTGGCGCTGATGAGGTGGTCGGCGTGGGGATCCCAGATGACGATGTCGGCGTCGCTGCCGGCGGCGAGTACGCCCTTGCGCGGGTAGAGGCCGAAGAGGCGCGCCGGGGTGGTCGAAACCAACTCCACGAAACGGTTCACGCTGATGCGGCCTTCGTTGACCCCGTGATGATAGATGAGTTGCAAGCGGTTCTCGATGCCGGGGCCGCCGTTGGGGATCTTGGTGAAGTCGTCCTTGCCGAGCGCCTTCTGGTCGGCGAAGCAGAACGGGCAGTGGTCGGTGGAGACTACTTGTAGGTGATCGTTCTTCAGGCCTTCCCAGAGCTTCGGCGGATGATGCTTCTCCCGCAGAGGCGGGGTGAAGACGTACTTGGCGCCCTCAAAGCCAGGGCGCGCGAGATCCTCGACCGAGAGCAGCAGGTACTGGGGGCAGGTCTCGGCGAAGGCGGGCAGGCCCCGGTCGCGTGCCTCGCGCACCTGGTTCAGCGCGTCTTCCGATGACAGGTGCACGATGTAGACCGGAGCGCCGGCGATCTCGGCCATGGCGATGGCGCGGTGGACGGCTTCGGCCTCCGCGGTGGCCGGGCGAGTGAGCGCGTGGTAGATGGGCGCGGTCTTGCCCTCGGCGAGCGCGCGCTTCACGATCACGTCGATCACGCCGCCGTTCTCGGCATGCATGCAGATCAGCGCCCCGTTCTTCGCGGTTTGGGAAAGCGCCTTGAAAATGGTGGCGTCGTCGACCATGAGCACGCCGGGGTAGGCCATGAACAGCTTAAAGCTGGCCACGCCCTCGGCGACCAGCGAGTCGAGGTCTTCGAGGCCGGCCTCACCCAAGTCGGTGACGATCATGTGCAGGCCGTAGTCAATCGTGGCGCGCCCATCGGCCTTCTTCCACCAGGTGTCGAGGGCGTCGCGCATCTTGGTGCCCTTGGCCTGGATGGCGAAGTCGATCAGGGTGGTGGTGCCGCCGAAGGCAGCGGCGCGAGTGCCGGTCTCGAAATCATCGCTCGATACCGTGCCGCCGAAGGGCATGTCCAGGTGGGTGTGGCAGTCGATTCCGCCCGGTAGCAGGAGCATGCCCGTCGCGTCGATGACCTTGTCCGCGCCGCTGGCCGGGATCCCGGGGGCGATGTCCTTGATCTTGTCGCCCTCAATCAAAATGTCGGCGGCAAAAGTTTTCTCCGCCGTAACTACCGTACCGTTCCGGATCAGTGTGCTCAACACTTCTCTCCTGTGCGTTGCTCCCAGGTCTGGGGGAGCAGGCCGGTTTCCACCTTTTCCATCGTGATGCAACCATCCACCGGGCAGACCAGCCAGCAGAGGTTGCAGCCAACGCACTCGGCCTCATCCACGCGCGGGATGCGCGCGAGCGGCGTTGGGCCGGCGCCGGCGTCGAGCCGGGGCGTCGGGGTCCAGGCGATCCGGCGGCGGCTCTCCGCCTCGACCTGCGCGGGGATGCGATGGCCGTTGCCGCCCGGTTCCGCGCGGTCCAGGTGGATGCACTGGTGCGCGCCATCCCAGCAGGCGATGTAGCACAGGTCGCAGCCGATGCACTTCTCGGGATGAATCTTGGCGATGATCTTGTAATTCAGGTCGAGGTGTTTCCACTCGACCACGCGCGCGAGGCTCAGGCCCCGGAAGTCGTCCAGGGTGCGGAAGCCCTTCTCGTCCATCCAGTTGTCCAGGCCGTCGATCATGTCCTCGACGATCCGGTATCCGTAATGCATAACGGCAGTGCAGACCTGGACGCTGTGGCAGCCGAGCAGCAGGAACTCCGCCGCTTCGCGCCAGCCGGAAATGCCGCCGATACCGGAGACAGGCAGGCGGACCTCGGGGTCGCCGGTGATCTGTTGGACCAGGTGCAGGGCGATGGGTTTGACCGCCGGGCCGCAGTAGCCGCCGTGGGCCGAGCGCCCGCCGACGTCGGGCCTTGGCGTGAGGGTGTCAAGATCGATGCCGGTGATGGAATTGAGCGTGTTGATGGCCGAGAGGCCGTCGGCGCCGCCTTGGCGCGCGGCGCGGGCGATGGCGCGGATGTCGGAGATGTTGGGGGTCAGCTTGACCAGGACCGGCGTGCGGGCCACCTCTTTCACCCACTCGGTGATCAGGGTGGTGTACTCGGGCACCTGGCCCACG
>JACQDI010000065.1 GCA_016201195.1 Acidobacteriota bacterium
ATCCCATGTCGAGCGGAAGAACGGCACACTCCGCCAGTGGTGCAAGCGGCTCACCCGGTTGACCTACGCCTTCAGCAAAAAGTGGGAAAACCTAAAGGCGGCCTTGGCCCTGCACTTCGCGCATTACAACTTTTGCAGAGTCCACGGTTCCCTGCGGATCACGCCGGCGATGGAATCACGGATCGGGTTTGGACGATTGAAGAACTGATTGGATCCATAGGAGGAACGATGAACCCACGACGACACCAGGACGACACCAAGACGTTTGAGGAGTTGACGTTCAATCAACAGAGCCTAGCGATGAACATGACGGCTTTAAACTTCAGGAGGCAGCTCAAGGCTCATCTTCGCAGGGCTCAGCGGGAAGGCAGGGACCGCGAAGACGTGCTCCGCAGACGACCGAGCCTTCTGGAAGGCATTCTGCGAGATTATCCGAGACCGCAGATCACGGTCAACTTTTCGGATCACGGCCCATCTCCACACTAAGACCCCACTACCGTGGATCGTGGGGCCGGCCGCAGGCCGGCTCCGCGTGATATAATGAAACAATGACGTATTCAACAGGACAGCAAGTCAAGCATGAGCGGTACGGGTTTGGTACTGTTCTGACCTGCGACGAAGAGCGCATTTCCATCCGCTTCGATGACCACGGCGAGAAGAAGTTTGTGCGCTCGATCGTTGCGCTTGAAAAGAGCGACCGGGAGCCACCTCCCGAGAAGAAGAGGGCCACCCGGACCCGCAAGCCCAAGGTTGTCCCGGCCCCTGTGGCAGTGAAGTAGCACTCGGCCACTGACCGAGCTGAACCATGTTGGATCCGGAGGTAGAAGCCCGATTCAAACGAATCGAGGACGCGAGCCTCCGCCAAGACGGGCCAAAATCACTCGGAGATCGACGGGAATGCCAGGCAAGGGTAGCCCGCCTGGATGACCCCCACATACGACCGTTAACCGCGCTTGTTCAGACGATCCGCTCGGAAACCGGGTTTGGGAACGGTGTCCCATACTTCGATCCTGCCGATGGCGGAGTTGGCGCGCGATGCCTTTTCCTGCTGGAGGCGCCAGGAAGGAAAGCCGTGCTGAGCGGTTTTGTGTCCAGAAACAATCCGGATGAGACAGCAAAGAACTTTCTTGAACTGAATCAAGCAGCAGGCATCCCGCGAGAACAGACCGTGACCTGGAACGTTGTGCCTTGGTACATCGGTTCCGGAACGAAGATCCGCCCTGCCGGGCGCGCGGATGTCGCAGCCGCGAGCGGTTACCTGGCTCGCCTTTTGACCCTTTTGACAGGGCTAAAGATTGTCGTATTCGTCGGCCAGAAGGCCTGCATGGCTGAACACGACATATTGCGCCTCCTGCCGGCAATCAAGCTGATAACGATGCCGCATCCCAGTCCACTGTTCATCAACAGGAGGCGCGGCAACAGGGTAAGGATTCTGAACGTGCTCCAGGACGTCGCGCGATTGCTCGCCAATCCGTAAGATGAGTAGCTTCCTCAAGGCTCGATCCAACGGCGGAGGAAGCTGAGCCTTACGGCAGCAGCTTCGCGGTCAGCAGCACAATCAGCGCGCTGGACCCACCCTGCATCTTGGAAGCTCCCAGGACCACGGTTTCCCCGCTCTTGACGGTGGTGGTTGTCGCCAGCAGTTCCGGATTGAAGGTCCTGTCGTTGATGGTTTGCAGCGGTCCCTGGATGAGCAGGTCCAGCTCGATTGTGTCGCGGACGCGGAAGGTCATCCGGCACATCAGGTTCCCGGCCAGCTCCAGGCGTAGCGGATCCGACTCCAATCCGCGCAGAACGGCTGAGTCCCGCTGGGCGTAGCGGTCGTAGCGCAGCAACGCCTCCTGGGCTACGTCCTCGGCGGCGGCCGGCTCGCCCACCAGCCGGTAGGCCAGGGCGAAGACCCGCCGTTCAATGTTCACCAGCAGCGCCTCCAGAGCCGCGCGGTCACCGGCGCGGGCCGCCGCCACCAGATCGGCCAGCTCGTCCACCGGCATCCGTCCCTCAAGAGCCACTGCCGCCGTCATCGGTCACTCACCCGAAAAACGTTGCCGCCGCCAAAACTGTTCGAAAGAATTCTTTTCGCTCGGGGCGGGAAATGTTAGAATCAGGCTTAGTCCCCACAACAATCCATGAAGTTTGGCGTAGTCATCTTTCCCGGCTCTAATTGCGATCACGACGCCTTCTACGCGCTGTCACATAACCTCGGCAAAAACACGGTCTTTCTCTGGCACCAGTCCGAGGATCTGGAAGGCTCGGACGCCATCATCCTGCCCGGCGGCTTCGCCTACGGAGACTACCTGCGCACCGGCGCCATCGCCCGCTTCGCGCCGGTGATGCGCAGCGTCCGCCGGTTCGCCGATTCGGGCGGCCCGGTGATGGGCATCTGCAACGGCTTCCAGATCCTGGTCGAGGCCGGGCTGCTGCCGGGCGCGCTGATGCGCAACCGCGGCTTGCGTTTCATCTGCCGCGCCGTATACTTGAGGACGGAAACCACCGACACTCCGTTTACCTCGGATTTGCGGCCAGGCCAGGTGCTGGCCATGCCCATCGCCCACGGCGAAGGCTGTTACTACGCCGACGCCGGCACGCTCGACCAACTCGAGCGCGACGACCGCATCGTGTTCCGCTACGCGACCCCCACCGGCGAGCCGACTGAAGAGGCCAACCCCAACGGCTCGATGCGCAACATCGCCGGCATCGTCAGCGAAGGGCGAAACGTGCTCGGCATGATGCCCCACCCCGAGCGGGCCTCCGATCCGCTGATGGGCTCCGCCGACGGGCTGCGCATCTTCGCCTCGCTCGCCTCCTGGTTGGCCCAGGGCGCGTGCCAGGAAGCTGTGCGCCTGGCGGGGCTGGTCCGGCACACCCTGTAGCCCATGGCCACCATCAGCGCCGAGATCATCTCCCAGCATCAGCTCACCTTTGAGGAGTACGAAACCATCCTGCGCATCCTGGGCCGCGAGCCGACCCTCACCGAGCTGGGCATCTTCAGCGTGATGTGGAGCGAGCACTGCTCCTACAAGAGCTCTCGCGTGCACCTGAAGAAGCTGCCCACCGAGGGGGGCCGCGTGCTGGAGGGGCCCGGAGAAAACGCCGGCGTGATCGACGTCGGCTCGGGCTTCGCGGTGGCCTTCAAAATCGAGTCACACAATCATCCGAGCTTCATCGAGCCGTTCCAGGGCGCGGCCACGGGCGTGGGCGGCATCCTGCGCGACATCTTCACGATGGGGGCGCGGCCCATCGCGGTGATGAACTCCCTGCGCTTCGGCCCGCTCGACGAGCCGCGCAACCGCCGGATCCTGGAGGGCGTAGTCGGGGGCATCGCCCACTACGGCAACTGCTTCGGCGTGCCCACCGTGGGCGGTGAGTGCATCTTCGAGCCGTGCTACAGCGGCAACCCGCTGGTCAACGTCTTCGCCCTGGGGGTGTTTCGCCGCGACCAGATCTTCTACGCGCGGGCCTCGGGCGTGGGCAACCCCGTGATCTACGTGGGCGCCAAGACCGGCCGCGACGGCATCCACGGGGCGTCGATGGCCTCCGCCGAGTTCGACGAGCAGTCGATGGAAAAGCGCCCCAACGTCCAGGTGGGCGACCCGTTCATGGAGAAGCTGCTCCTCGAAGCGTGCCTGGAAGCGATGCAGACCGGGGCCATCGTCGGCATCCAGGACATGGGGGCGGCGGGCCTCACCTGTTCGACCTGCGAGATGGGAGGCCGCGCTGGAACTGGTATCGAGATCGACTTGGCGCAAGTGCCCCAGCGGGAAAGCGGCATGACGCCCTACGAGATCATGCTCTCGGAGTCGCAGGAGCGCATGCTGCTGGTGGCCGAGAAAGGCCGCGAAGAAGAGATCTTCCGCGTCTTCCGCAAGTGGGACCTGGATGCGGTCGCCATCGGTCATGTCACCGGCGACGGCAAGCTGCGGGTGAAGGACCACGGGAGAGTGGTCGCCGAGATCCCCAACGCGGCGCTCTCGGACCAAGCCCCGCTCTACCGCCGTCCGGCCAGCCAGCCTCTACGCAAAGCCCCTCCCGACGGCCCTACCATCGCCCCGCGCTCGGGCGCACAACTGGCGGCGGACCTCGAGGCGCTCGTCGCTTCCGGCGACATCTGCTCCAAGCGGTGGATCTGGGAGCAATACGACTATTCTGTTCGGACCAATACCATCCAAGGCCCCGGCAGCGACGCGGCCGTCGTGCGCATCAAAGAGACGGAGATCTCGCTCGCCATGTCCCTCGACGGTAACGGCCGATACTGCTACCTGGGGCCGCGGGAAGGCGCGCGGCTGGCGGTGGCCGAGTGTTGCCGCAATCTCTCCTGCGTGGGAGCGGAGCCGGCAGCGGCCACCAACTGCCTGAACTTCGGCAACCCCGAGCGCCCCGAGATCATGGCCCAGTTGATCGAGACCATCGAGGGTATGGGTGAGGCCTGCCGTTTCTTCGGCGCCCCCATCACCGGCGGCAACGTCAGCCTCTACAACGAGACGCTGGGCGAGGGCATTTACCCCACGCCGGTCCTGGGCATCGTCGGGCTGATGAAGACGCGCCGGCCCGTCCCGATGCATTTCCAGCAGCCGGGCAGCAAGCTCGTGCTGCTGGGCGGCCTGCTCCCCGGCGCTGCCGATCAACTGGAGCGGCGCTTCGGCAGCTCGCAATTCGCCAAGATCGTTCTGAAGGATCTATGGGGGTTGCCGCCGGCGCTCGATATGGAGTATGAGAAGCGTGTGCAGGCGGCGGCGCGGGAAATTGTCAACCGAGGCCTGGCCGAATCGGCCCACGACGCAAGCGACGGAGGGCTGGCGGTGACCGTAGCCGAATGCTCGTTCGGACCTGCGCGGGTCGGGGCGCGCGTTGTCCTCGGCGATGGCTCCATCGCGCCGCACTACCTGCTGTTCCACGAGGCGCCCTCGCGCATCCTGCTCTCGGTCGATCCGCGGAATCTCGACGCAGTTCTGGATCTGGCCTCCCGCCACGGCGTGGAAGCGCCGGTGACAGGCGAAACCGTAGAAGGGCAGTTGTCGTTCCGCCTCCACGGCCAGGATTTGTTTACGCTCTCCGTGGAGGCGCTCTACACTAAGTG
>JACQDI010000966.1 GCA_016201195.1 Acidobacteriota bacterium
GGCTACTCAAATCCCACACCGTTCAATACGCCGGGCGAGTACAGCGAGGCGGAGCTGGCGCGGCGGCTGGAGAAATTCGGGGGCCTTGCCCCGCTGGTTCTGGTTTGCCACTGCCCGCCCGTGGCGACCAACCTGGACCGCATCGGCCCAAACCGCCACGGCGGCTCGAGCGCGGTGAAAACCTTTCTTGACCGGCATCCGCCTGAGTATTTCTTCTGCGGGCACATCCATGAGTGCGGGGGGGTGGAGACACGTTTGGGCCAGACGGTCGCGGTGAACCTGGGCAAGAAGGGCTATCTGCTGGAGCTGACGTAGCGATTGCCCTCGATGTAGAACCGTAGCGGCCAATCGGCACAGTGGGTGACGCCGACGCGCTGGCTGACGGCAACAGAGAATGGCTCGGGTTGACGCGGCCGGCGAACAACCAGCGAGCCGCGCGTGACGTCCTGGCCGTTGTGGCGGCGGGTGATGCCCATGGCCCGCGTCAGCCGCCCGGGGCCGGTGGCCGAGCGGGTGAGGCCGCAAATCGGCTCAAGGGCGCGAATCAGCACGCAGCCAGGCTGGCCGTCGGGCTCGGCCACCAGGTTCAGGCACTCGTACATCCCGTAAATCAGGTAGACATAGGCGTGGCCGTGAGGGCCGAAGATCACCTGCGTGCGATTGGTGAGCCCGCGCCAGGCGTGGGCGGCGCGGTCGCCCAAACCCAGGTACGCTTCTGTCTCGACGATCCTGCCCGCGCGGTCGCCGTGCACGAGGATACAGCCGAGCAGGTCCCGCGCCACCTCCACCGCGGGGCGGGCGTAGAAGCGGCGGGGGAGGATGCGGCCGAGTAGCGCAGAAGGGCCACAGCCAACCGCTCCCTTACGGTCGCGGCTCTGTACCCCATTGCCAATGCGAGGCGGCAGTTCAGAGCCGCGACGGTAAGGGAGCGGTTGGGGATCGCGGCTAGGATAGCTTGCGGGTGAGGACCTCATTGACGACAGCGGGATTGGCTTGGCCGCGCGTGGCTTTCATCACCTGGCCGACGAAAAACCCAAGCACGCCTTTCTTGCCGCCCTTGTACTGCTCGACCTGCTTGGGGTTGGCGGCCAGGATCTCGTCGGCCAGCTTCTCGATCTCGCCGGTGTCGCTGATCTGCTGGAGGCCCTCCGCTTCCAGGATGTCGGAAGCGGAGCGGCCGGAGGCGAACATCTTGGGAAAAATTTCCTTGGCGAGCTTGCCGGAGAGGGTCCCGGCGGTGATGAGCCGCACCAGCTCGGCGAGCTGCGCGGCGCTGACGGGGGACTCCTCGATCGACTTGCCGGCGGCCTTCAGCGCCCCGGTCAGGTCGCCCATCACCCAGTTGGAGGCGAGCTTGGGCTCGCCGCTGGCGCGCGCTACCTCTTCGAAATAGTCGCCCAGCGCGGGGGTGAGGGTCAGAACCTGGGCGTCGTAATCGGGAACGCCGTACTGCTCGACGAAGCGCTGGCGCTTGGCGGCGGGCAGCTCGGGCATCTGCGCGCGGATCTCCTCGCGCCAGGCATCGCTGATGACCAGCGGCAGGAGGTCCGGCTCGGGAAAATAGCGGTAGTCGTGGGCGTGCTCTTTCGAGCGCATGCCCACCGTCTCGCCGGTATCCACGTTGAACAGCCGCGTTTCCTGGTGGATCGTCCCGCCGCTTTCGATGATCCCCACCTGCCGGGCGATCTCGTAATCCAGGGCCTTCTGGAGGTATCGGAACGAGTTCAGGTTCTTGACCTCGGACTTGGTTCCGAACTTCTCCGCCCCACGCAGGCGGACCGAGACGTTGGCGTCGCAGCGCAGGTGGCCCTTCTCCATGTCGCAGGTGGAGACGCCGATGTATTGCAGGATCTGCTTGATCTCGGTGAGGTACGCGTAGGCCTCGGCGGAGCTGCGGATGTCGGGCTCGCTGACGATCTCGATCAGCGGCACGCCGCTGCGGTTGAGGTCCACGTAGCTGTAGCGGTCGGAATCCTTGTAGCCGTCATGAATGCTCTTGCCCGCGTCGTCCTCGAGGTGCACCCGGGTGATGCCGATGCGCTTGGTTCCGCCATCCAGGGGGATGTCGAGCCAGCCGTGCTCGGCGAGCGGCTTGTCGTATTGCGAAATCTGGTAACCCTTGGGCAAGTCGGGGTAGAAGTAGTTCTTGCGCGCGAACCGCGAGGATGCCCGGACCTCGCAGTTGAGGGCCAGGGCGGCGCGGACGGCCA
>JACQDI010000954.1 GCA_016201195.1 Acidobacteriota bacterium
ATCGAGCAGATGGTCAGCCGGCACCTGGAACTGTACCAGGGTCTGGCCGCCGAGAGGAAACCGCGGCGCCGCCACGGATTCCTGGGCGCCCCGGCGAGGTGGGGTGTGGAGATTCTATGCAAGACGACATGATGGCGACTCTCGCCATTTATAGGTGGCCGTCCCAGGCGTTTTGGCGCTTCCTGGAAGTGCAGGCGCTGCGGCGCCTCCGATACGAGCGGCCGATCCTGGAGATCGGGTGCGGGACCGGCTGCTTCAGCGGCCTGCTGTTCGACCAGATCGACGATGCGATTGATATCAACCCGAGGTCGGTGGAGCGGGCGCGGTCTATGGCGGGGAATCTATACCGGAGGGTGCGGTGCCTGGACGCGCGTGTTCTCGAACCCGAGAACGGGGGCTACGCGACGGTGTTCGCCAACTGCGTGATGGAGCACATTCCCGGCCTATAGGGGGTGCTGGCGGGTTGCTTTCGCGGGCTGCGGCCGGGCGGCAAGCTCATCATGACCGTGCCGCTAGTGGAGATGAACGACCACTTGCTGCTCAAGAGCCGGTGGTACGCCGGACTGCGCCAGCGGCAGCTCAGCCACGTCAACCTGCTGCCGCGGGAAGGGTGGAACAAGGTGTTGGAGAAGGTGGGATTCACCCGGGTCGAATTCGAGCCGTATCTGTCGGGACGGGCGTGCCGGTTTTGGGACGCCATCGACAGTCCGGGATGCATCGGGTTTGGGCGATACCGCGTGGCCACGGGTGCCGGTTTTCTGGCGCAGAAGCTGCTGCCGCCCGGTGCGAAGGCCTGGATGCTACGGCGGCTGGCCGATTGGCTGCGGCCCTTGGCAACGGCGGAGGCCGGCAAGCTGCCTGCCTGCGCTGCCGTAGTCACGGCATGGAAGGTGTGAAATGGGGATGACGATTGCGCACCTGGGGCCCTCGGCCCTGCCGATCCTGTACCCGCTCGGCGGGGCGATCCAGCGGAGGATCCGCGAGCTGGCGTGCGAGCAGGCCAGGCGGGGCAACCGGGTGATCGTGTACTCGGCTGAGGACCGCGCGGGTCGGCAGCGCTATGACGGGTTTGAGATCCGGGGCATTCGCTGCCGGTCGTCGAAGCCGTTTCGCAGCCTGGAGTACATGATGCTGGCGCTTGACGACCTGCACCAGGAGCCGGTCGACGTGGTGCATTTTCACAGCCTGGTGGAGGGCGGCGTTCTGTTCCGGCGGGTGGCGGCAAAGAAGGTGCTGTCCTACGACTATTTTCAATTCCGGCGCGGGAAGCGCACGCCGCTGTACTGGCTGTATCGCTGGGCGCTGCGGCAGTTTGGCTGCCTGCTGCCGGTTTCCGAATACTGTTTGCGGGGATCGGTTGCGTATTGGGGAATCGAAGGCACGCCGGCCCGCGTGCTCTATAACGGGGTGAACCTGGAGCAGTTCGCGCCCGACCCGGAGGCGGGTTTGCAGCGCCGGCGGGAGCTTGGAATCGGTGATGAGCCGGTGATGCTGTATGTCGGCCGCGTGTGCGAGCAAAAAGGCACAGACACACTGATTCAGGCCTACCAATTAGTAAGAATGCGCAGGCCGGAGGTGCGGCTCGTAGCCGCCGGACCTGCTGGGCAGTTCGGGAACGCAGAGTCGAACGAACTGGTGCGAAGGATCCGCGACGTCGGCGGTCTGTATCTGGGCGCCGTCGATGAGCACAGCCTGCCGGCCATCTACAACGTGTGCGACGTGTTCGTAATGCCGACGCGGGAGTACGAGATGTTCGGCATGGCCGCCGCGGAGGCGCAGGCCTGCGGCAAGCCGGTGGTGTGCACTGCGCATGGCGGTTTGCCCGAGGTGATTTCCGAATCGAGCGGCTTGTTCTTTCCGGTTGGAGACCCTGAGGCGCTTGCCGCACAGGTCTGCTCGCTGCTGGCGGACCGCAGGCGGTACTTCTCAATGGTGCGGGCGGCACGGGAAAACAGCAGGCGGTTCCGGTGGTCGGCGATCGTCGATCAACTGGAGCAGATCTACCAGGAGGCCGCATGAGTGAGCCGCTGGTGAGCATCGCGATGCCGTTTTACAACTGCGAGAGAACCCTGGCGCAAGCGGTACGGTCGATTCTGATGCAGAGTTGGCGGAACTGGGAGCTGCTGCTGTGCGACGACGACTCGACCGACGGCAGCCTGAAAGCGGCGCGGGCGTTCGGCGACCCGCGGATCGAAGTATGGTCCGACGGGCAGCGCGAGGCCCTGGGGGCGCGGCTGAACGAATGCATCGCACGGGCGCGGGGGAAGTACCTAGCCCGGATGGACGGCGACGACATCGCGTATCCGGAGCGCCTAGAGAGGCAGGTGCGGTTTCTGGAAAAGAACCCGCAAGTGGACGTAGTCGGCAGCTACGCCATGGTGTTCGGGGCAAATGGCGAAATGCTCGGCAAACGGAGCGGACCGATCGAGCATGCCCGAATTATCCGGAAGCCCGCGTTGGGGTTCCGGATGATCCACCCGACTTTCACCGGCAAGACGTCGTGGTTCCAACGGCACCTTTACCGGCCGGAAGCGATCCGCTGCGAGGACCACGACCTGCTCTACCGGGCGCACCAGAAAAGTTGCTATGCCAACCTGCCGGAGATTCTGCTCGGGTATCGGGAAGAGCGGTTGGATCTGTCGAAGATCTGGCGATCGCGCTGGCGGTGGGTGCGGCGCCTGGGCTGCTACCTGCCCGGACCAGCGGGCAAACTGAAGCATTTTGCGGTGGGCGCAGCGGTGGGGCTAAAGACGGTGGCCGATCTGGCGGCGGTGACTACGGGCTTGAACCATCGGCTGTTGCGTCATCGGGCGGGGAGGGCGACCCGCGCAGAGGCGGTCGAATGGCATCGCGTCTGGATGGAGGTCTCGCTTGGCTGCTGAGTCAGTAAGGCGCGTTTTGGCGATAAGCACGGTCGATGTGATGCCATGGGTACTGCTGTGGCCCTGGCTGTGTGCACTGCGCGACGCCGGCTACGAGGTGCACATCGCCTGCTCCCGCGGAAAGTATTTCGACCAGCTCGCGGCCGCGGGCATGCACATGCACCCAGTGGCGCTCCGGAGAAGCTTCAACCCGTTCGTGCATTTCCGGCCCTTCGTACAACTGTACCGCTTGATTCGCCGGGGTGGGTTCAGCGCGGTCAACACGCACAGCCCGGTGGCGGCGGCTGTGGGGCGGCTGGCAGCGCGGCTGGCCGGCGGGCCGAAGGTGGTTTACACCGTACATGGCTTCTATTTTCACGACAACATGCCGTGGTTGTGGCG